>NZ_JAVIJF010000027.1:0-87310 GCF_033977145.1 Mesorhizobium montanum
CAGCGAAACGCCAGCGGCGCGCGCATCAATTGGATGTTCTCGACCGAACAGGCGCGCCTCAAATTGGCCAAAGCCTATCCAAAGCCCACCGCCAAAGAGTCATAATCTCTGTGCACAGGTACTAGTCTGCCGGCGATGGCTCCGGAGTAAGCCGCGATGGTTGGCGCCGTCATCGACTGAGAACTTATCTCGCCTCCGGTTTCCGCACCTGGCCGAATCCCATCCGTCGGCAGGCGCTCCGGTTGATTGCTTTTCCGGGTGTCGAGGGGGAAGGGCTGGGCGAAGAAGAAATTCCTCAAGAATTAGTCGCGGGGTGGGGGGGTGGGCTTCGGTGCGTCGGGCCGGAATCCATGCCAGCCAAGGCTGAGCTTGCCGATTGAATCCTGCACAAAAGTGAGACAAAATCCAATCCTTCACAATTGAAAGCATTGAGAAAATTTGGCGTCCCACCTTCAGCTAAACCATTGATAGATAAAGTAAATTGTCTTCCTGCCGGGTTCGCCAGTTTATTCAAGGATTTGCGAGATCCGGCTGACTCTGGATCTAACCCTAGGCCAGGAGGTCGGCCACGAGAAAGGCGCGCCCCTTCGGGTGCGGTATTGCCGTGGAGCAGATCGCGTGGCGGCCGCCGCTTAGAAGTCACTTACGGCCTGTCCGGCCGGGCCGCCCAGATACGTGCTCCAAACATAATCTCGAAGCATTTCCCGATGCTCCGCCGTTCGATGGTGATAGCCAGGCCTTTCGGGGTAGGACACGCCGGCGAGGTGAAAGAAGGCGCCGTCGATGAATTCGTGGTGGCCCACCGCGCCCGCCATCGTCATTGGCCGCTGTTCTACGGTTGCGGCGGCGACATCCGTCTCGGCGAGCTTCGAATAAAGAATCGCCCAGTTCGCTCCGCCGGTGTCGAGGCCGAGGCTCAAGCGGGGATCGAAATCCAATTTGCAGCCGGCCACGGCGGAGAACCGGTAGAAGCAATAGCCTGCCCATAGATTCCAGTGCCGATCGCCCGGCCTGGCCTTGTATACGTGATTTTCGGTGCCGTATGCCCTGCGGCCATATACGGTTCTGCCGGCCAGCTTGGACGGGATGTCGAACGGCGCGACCGGGAAGCAGTCGTGATCGATGAAGCCGAAGAGCTCCGGTTTCAGGTGACGCACGATGTTGTGGAACGCCCAGGTGATCGCCGTTCCGTGCGATCTCGACAGGTGCTTTTCGACCCGCATAGGCAGAGCAAGATAGGGCACACCGCGCGTTTTGCAGATGCGCGCAATGGCTTCTCTCGCCTCGACCTTGGTTGAATTGTCGACGACGACCAGCGTCATCCCCGGCGGCCGCATTTCCCACGCTTTCGTCAAAGCGTCGATCACCCACGGTACGTTGAATGCGATCGTGATGCACACACGCGACACCGCGGCGTCCTGCAATTGTTTTGCAAGCAGGCGCCCGGACGCACCACCTCGGTATTCGAAGATCTTATAGACGAGCTGGTTTCTGAGCTCCTTTACCCGGATCACCGTCCGGCTTTGGCTTAGTCTGTCTACGATTGGTTTGAATGCCAAGGTTGCCTCGCAAAGCTACCGCCTGAAGTTCTCTTTGCCCGACGTCGCCAAAAAATCAACCGGCTGGAATTTCTCCGGCCAGCGCAAAGGGCGGGAGATGGTTTGGCGGCTTCGCTTCAGCCCCAATCCAGGTCGATGTTGGTGATATTTTCGCGGGAAATGCGGTCGCGGAGCGCTCCTATCCTCGCGGCTAGGTCGGGCGATAGCCTTTCGTGGGTCTCGACCAGGATTCGGCCTATGGAACGATAGATACCGTCGTCCAGCATAGCTTCGATGCATTCCGCCTCGGCGCCCTCGATGTCCATTTTGACGATTGCAATGGGGTCGCAAATTCCTTTTAGGAATTGCACCAGGTCGATCACTTCGACTTCAAAGGCGCTCCCCTTCGCATGCGCTGGTACCTCGAACAGGGATGACCACTCTGTCATGCGGATGTTGCGAGCGTCGGGTCGCTGATGGAGGGTGGCCTTTCGCGCCGACCCACCGACCGCTTTCGGAATGATAGTCACTCGTTGGTCGTTGCCGAAGCGGCGCGTCAGCATTTCGAGCGCGGTGGGGTCAGGCTCGAAGGCAATCACCTTCATGCCGTAGCTCAGCGCGTGCCGCGTGACATCCCCGACATTGGCGCCAAGATCGATGAACAGGCCGTTTGCGGGGATGGCTTTCATCAGCTGATGGAAATTGAATTCGGCCTGCCGCTTCGGACGCGGCGGACGATGCCATCTGCGGTACAGATGCCAGCGCAAAATGAACTCGAGATAACTTTCCTGTAACACAGTCCGTCCGCCGTTTGATCTGTGTGCGTATAGTCTTGGCTTGATCGAGTATCAACCGCACTTGTGTGACCGCCTCGGTGAAAGCTCCTGTTGCTTTCGACGGCTCGATCGCGTTGCTGGGCTGCAGATGCGGCCATCCATTCGGATCGCCTGGGTTGCTGGCGCGGCTGAGATGCTGCTATGCCACCGGAGATTTTAGGGGGAGGTTTCTAGATGTCGATGTTTTCCAAATGGTACAAGGACGCGCGCTCCAAATTGCCGGAGCATGTGACCGTTGGCCGCCACACCTACGGGGTTACATGGCGAAAGATTTTGTTCCCGACAGAGACTGCGCCGTTGAGAGTGGGCGCCTTCTGCTCAGTGGCCGGCCAGGCGCTGTTCATGTGCTCCGGCCAGCATCTGACCCGCAGCGCGACCTCGTTTCCGATCTATAGCCGAATGCTGAAGCGGCCCGAACCAATTGAGAATGGCGGCAGGCCGGGTGGTGTGACCCTCGGCAACGATGTCTGGATCGGCCATGGCGCCATAGTCCTGCCAGGAGTCGAGATCGGCGACGGCGCGATCGTCGGGGCAGGCGCGGTGGTTACTAAAAAAGTGCCGCCCTACGCGATTGTCGGCGGGTCTCCCGCCAAGGTGATAAAATATCGCTTTTCCGAGGACATCATCTCGAAGTTGATCGCCATTCAGTGGTGGCAGTGGGACGACGAGAAGATAAAGCGCGAAGCCGACGTGCTTATCGGCCCCATCGAGACTTTCATTGACAAGCATTTTGTGGCAAGCGCCGTTGCGAAATAGATTTGGCGTGGACTGTGGCGAATGAGGAAGTCATGTTTCTTCGTGGCGGCTGACGCCAGCTACTTCCCGTACGCCTGCCTGGCGACGCGCCGAATTCTGGATGTTTCACAGAAAACTACGCCCGGCTTCATCTTGCATATCGGGGCGAGTGAGGCCGATAGACAAACTGCCGATCGCCTGCTGAGGGACCGCGTTGAAATCATCGATGTCGCCGCCTTCATGGCCGGATCCGGCTACCGCTTCCGGCCGGGAGGCGTGGCGACCTTCATCCGGCTCTTCGCCGACCAGTTCCCGGAGTTTGCGCCGTACGATCACATTGCGCATATCGATTGCGATGTTCTTTTCAACCGGGACGTCGCGGACTTGGTGGGGCAGCCGATTCATGCGCCGCTGCTCGCGGCGCATGACGACTACATGTATTTCCGGCCAGGGTATCGGAACAAGCTCTCGATGCAGCCGGGCGCGCCTTATTTCAACGCCGGCATCGTCGTCTTCAACATGCCGCCGGTGCGCGAACAGGATCTTCTAAAGCAGGCCCGCAAGCTCGCGGTCGACGGACAAATGAACGACCAAAATGCCCTCAACGTCGCCTTCGAGGGCAAGTGGCAGACAATGCATCCGAACTGGAATTTGCAATCGCTTGGAACGAGAGAGTTTCGCTTCTCCCAGGCCTATGCCCGGCATTTCGCGGGCGGCAAGCCGTGGGGCAACCAGGTCGGGGTCGAGCTCGAAGCGTTGAGAATCTGGCGCGAGCTGGCCAGGGACACGCCCTGGGGCAGGCCCTTCGAGCAGCGCATACCCTTCGAACGCGGCGTGACGAAGCGCTTCTTGCGGCGGTTTGACGCTTTTGCCGGCCTTTTCGGCAAGGACGTGCAGCGCCGCCGGGCCAGATATGACGGCAGGACGATGCACCGGATCTACGCCCGGCAGGCGGATGAAGGCGCAATGGCGGTCCAGTTCCCGGAAGTGCTTGGCGGTTTCGCCTGATCCGGCCCGAATGCCGGCACGTTTGCCTGATTGACCCTGTGGATAGTAACCGCTCGTTTACCACGCTCCGGCGCTCGCGTTGCGGGCTGGCGCCCGACTCGCCGAAATGGACAGGCCTGAACCCGTCAGGCACCCCGAAGCCCAGCGGCCGGCGTTTTCATGTACCCCACGGGATGCGTGCTTGAACGCATCCAGAGTATGCGCCGGCCGTCGCCTCGCCTTCAAAGCACAAAGCCCGCCGCGGCAATGGGAAACCGCGACGGGCTGGCTGGCGCCCCTGGCGGGACACCATGCGGTAATTTCAGGATTAAGCCAGCAGGCCGGCGACCTTGGCCGCCTTGCGCAGCGTCTTGCGGGCTTCCGCCGGGCTGCGCAGGCCGTCGAGAGCGTCGCGGCAGACGCGGCTTGCCGAGCGCCAGGCGCCGTCGCGCGCCTGTCCCGGCCAACGCTGGTCGAGGCATTCCATCGCCTCGAAGCAGCTCGATACCTTGCGCTGGCCGTTTGGCTGGAAATCGATCACGACTGGTTCGGAAAACCAGACATCGTTCATCACTTCCTCCGTGCTTATGATTGTCTTTAGAGCAAGCAAGCGGCGCCGAATGGCGCCCGATGCAGGGTCCGTGGGAGTGGCTGCGGACCCACGCGTTAACCAACCATCGCGCATTAGGTTCCGAAGAATTTTGAGGCGGCGACGGGCCGCGTTCGGACCGGCTCACGCGCCCTGCGGATACGCGATCCGAGCCGCTCAAAAATCATGTGACCAAAGTCACTGACATACCCTCGCGGGCGGCGCTAATAGATCCGGCAGGCTGATGAACCGCGGGAAGACCTCATGCTTATCGCCGTGCTTGCACTCGCCATGACCGTCGCGACGTTGATGGCGACCGCTTTCGGGCTTTACGAGGAGACCCGGCGAAACCGTGTGCATGATGAAGCGGATCGGGTGCACGCGTTTCGAAGGGCGCGTCGGTTTTCCGTCAATTCGCGCAATCGGTAGGACCGACACCGCCAGGCATGTTCACCCTGCTTTACCTGGCCATGTGCATCTTTCGAGCCGGAATCCGCTCTCTCCGGCAGCGTTCGCGGTGCTGGTGCCTTTATGGCTTTTCTATCGACAGGCGGCCTGTGGCACGCCGGCCCCGCCACACTCTATTCCACCAGCACATGCGCCTCGCGCGCGGCGCTGATGAAGGCCTCCCTGGCGTTGTCCGCCGCGACATCGCCGCTGATTGCCCGGCGGCAGGCCCGCAGCGCCGAGGCATGGAGCGTGCTGCCGGCATCGCGCCATTGGCCGGTCAGCAATTCGACGGCTTGCTGCGCATTTGAGATATGCCGGATTGAGCCCGCTATGCCGACGGCCACCTCCACCGGCTTGGAAAACCATCCCTGGGTCATTGCTAAAATCCTTGCCCGCCGAAAGCATCGAAACGCGATGCTTTTCAGTGGGTTCCACTCCGCAACGTCAACTTAACGTGAAACCGTCCGGCGAAGGCGGCGCGCGCTGCTCATCTTCCGAGCGGCCGCCGCGAAAGCTCGATCAGTTCTCTCTCGTCGGTGATGCCCGCCATGTAGTTGGCTATGATGCGCGAAGCGCGCGCTTCCTTCTGCTCTGTGGTCTCGCCCTCGACACTGCCGTTCGCGTAGACACGGCCAAGCATGGCCGTCTGGTCGGGGGTGAATGTGTTGCGTGCAACGGACATGGCTTCCTCCTCTAGCCCGGCCCCTCTTTTTTGCCCGGCCAATATTAGCATGCTTCAAGATCGGGAGTGAGTCGCGCCAACATTGCGGCGAGGTCGCTTTCGCCGGGCATGGCGGCCGGCGTGCTTCCTTACCCTGCGGCTGGCCGCCGTTTTTGCGGGCCTCGTTATATTCTTGCTGAAAGAGCGCTGCGCTGATACGCATTAGCAGCGCGGAATTTTTCCGAGTCTGCATTGACTTGGCTGGGAAAAGCGCCGTGCGTTTTATCCGAGACCAACAACCCCGACGTGGTGGCAACCGGGTTACGAAGGGGTTCTGGTCGAAAAGAAGCAGGGCAGGTCCCGTGTCCAAATCGGGGCAGGCTCACCAACGCTCTGGAACTCTGAAGCCATTGCCCCCATGGCCTTCGGAAGAGCATGAACCATGGGGAAATCGATGGTCACTAAGAAACTTACCGCCAACGCAGAAAGCGCGGCAGCCTTTCTTGCGGTAATGGGCAACGAGAAGCGTCTGCTCATCATGAACTACCTTGCCGAGGGCGAACTCTCCGTCGGCGTGCTCGCCGACAAGGTCGAACTCAGCCAGTCGGCGCTGTCGCAACACCTGGCCAAGCTGCGCAGGTTTGGCCTGGTCGAAACCCGCCGCGATCGTCAGATGGTCTATTATTCCTGCAAGTCTTCGGCAGCGCGCGAACTTCTGGCGCTGCTCGATGGCCTGCTGGCCATGGACAAGCCGCTTGCCGGACCGGCAAGGCAGGCTTTTGTCGAGAGGATGCGGCGGCCGCAAGCGGCGTGAACTGCCTGCCACGCACGGACGAGGCCGGGGGGCCTTCGTCCGCGCGGCGCCGCTTTACCGGCTCGGAATGCAGATAGGTGAAACTGCCGCGCATTCGGCGCGGGGGCGTCTGTCTGCACCAACTTGTCAATTGGTCGAAGCCTTACCGATTCTTAATTTAGCGGTCACAAGTCTGCCAGGAACACGCCCGAAACACGGGTAAGTGTCCAATGGAGCCGAGCGATGACCGTCATCACCACCTACACGTCCAGTCAGAAGTTCCTGCATTGGGCTCTCTTTGCCCTCGTCGTTCTGCTCTACGGTCTAACTTTTGGCGAAGAGTTCTATCCGCGTGGCGACCCGGCGGTCGACGCCATCTGGCGATTGCACATTTCCCTCGGCCTGCTGCTCACCGCACTTGTCTTTTGGCGGGTGGTCCTGCGCGGCGTGAGGGGGACGCCTGGGCTTCCGGCCGAAATGTCTCCGCTTGAGCGGACCGCTGCGAAGGTCGGACATTTTGCCCTTTACGCGCTGCTCGTCGCGATTCCCGTCCTCGGCATCCTGTTGACCTGGTTCAGGGGCGACGCATTGAGCTTCTTCGGCCTGTTCACGGTGCCGGCCCCGTTTGCTCCGGACCGAGCGACCGCGCGGACCATTCGCGAGCTGCATTCGCTATGCGCCAACGGCATACTGATCGTGGCCGGCCTGCACGCCTTGGCCGCGCTCTATCATCACTTCATTCGCCGGGACGCGATCCTGACCAGGATGATGCCGGGAAATCGCTAGCCAGCGGTTCCGCTCATCACGTTGCGGTGGGCTGCGCCGGCCGCGCTTCGTGCCTGTGCTCCATCACTTTTGATTGAAGGACGCTCAGCGGCGGCCTCGCGGATACTCGCAAGGCGATGATAACACGCTACTTTTTGCCGGCGCCGCCCGATCTTGCCGGTCCGAAGGTTACGGATTTGTAAGTCGCCCGGCCGAGTTCTGTTGGCTAACCTTCGAGGCGATCCACACCCCCGGATCATGACGGAGCCGAGCTTCCACTTAGGCTCCGTAAGAGGCTCGCCGCTCCCGGCGGGCCTCTTTCGATTTAACGCATGTCTCCCAAAAGCGCGCAGCGGTTTTGGGAGAACAAACTGCATCAAAACAAGACTTAAAAGCGCCTCGCCTGAGTCCGTTTCAGCGCGATGCGCAGCGGACCGCTTCAGTGTGCGTTGCGCTGCCTTGTGATCAAGCTGCGCGCGACGAGCACCAGCACGGTGATGATGATCAAGATTACCGAAAGTGCCGCGATCGCGGGATCGATGTTGTCGCGCAGGCCCATCCACATCAGCCGGGGCAGGGTGATTGCGTTGACCGAGGTGATGAACAGCGTCACGCCGATCTCTTCCCAGGAGAGCACGAAGGACAGCAGCGCCGCGGTGACGATGCCGAACTTGATGTTGGGCATGATGATACGCGTCGCGCGCTCCCACACGCTGGCGCCCAGCCCGCGCGCGGCAAGGTCGATGCGCCGGTCGAGCTGGCTGAGCGACACCAGGATGAGCACCGTGGCAAAAGGCACCGTCATCACCGAATGCGCCATGGCGACGCCGAGCCAGGTGTCGTAGCCGAAGAATGAGGTGACGCCGGAGACCGAGGTGAGCAGGAAATAGAGCGTCACCGCGGAGACCACCGGCGGCACCACCATCGGCAACAGCACGAAGCCGACAAGGGCTGCCGTGAAACGCGGCTGGAACATCCAGACGCCGAGGCTGAATGTGAGGGCAAGCACCGTGGAGAGGATGCTGCTGACGATGCCGATCCGCAGCGAGAGCAGGATGGACTCCAGCCAGCGCGGATCCTCGATCAGCGAGCGGTAGTGGCGCAGCGACAATTCTCCCGTCGGCATGGTCAGCATTCGGCTTGGCGTCAGCGACACCGGAATGACGGCAAGCAGCGGCATCAGCAGGAACAGCGCCACCAGCACGGCGAGGATCAGCGAGACGGGACCGGGGCGGTAGGTCGGCATCGCGCTACACCAATTGCTTTGGTTTGACGTAGCGGAACAGAAGCGCCATCAGCGCAGCGACGAACACCACCAGCACGACGCTGATCGCAGCACCCAGCCCCCAGTCGGGGCTTTGGAAGATGCGCAGATAAATCAGCTCCGCGATCATCACGCTGCGGCCGCCGCCGAGGATCGCCGGCGTGACGAAGAAGCCGAGCGAGAACACGAAGGTGATCAGCGCCGAACCGATGATGCCGGAACGCGTCATCGGCACGAACACCATCCAGAAGGTCCGCAAGCGGCTGGAGCCCAGCCCGCGCGCCGCGAGCAGCACGCGCTCGTCAAGGCTGCGCATGGCCGACGCCAGCGGAAACACCGCGAAGGGGATGAGGAAATGCGACATGCCGACGATGACGCCGAACTCGTTGCGCACCAAGGTCAGCGGCTCGGAGATGAAGCCGATCGATTGCAGCCAGGTGTTGATCAGGCCGCGGTTGGATAACAGCGCCACCCAGCCGAAGGCGCGCGTCAGCACCGAGATCCAGAACGGCACCAGGATGCAGAATTCGGCCAGCACGCGCTGCACCGGGCTGCCGCGCACCCACACCACCGTGATGGCATAGGCGGCGGTGACCGAAACGACGGTGACGATCGCCGCGATGCGCAGCGTGCGGATGAACACCGACTGCACCAACTCGTCGGTGAGCAGGGCGTGGTACTGGCCGAGGCCGGGCGTCGGCAAGGTGAAACTCCACTTCACCACGCCGAGGAACGGCCAGGCGTAGACAAGCACCAGGAACAGGAGCAGCGGCGCCATCAACAGCGCCGCGCCCATCCTGTCGGAGAGGATGCCTCTCATGTCAGATCAACGTCTTGGCCGGTCAGGCCGAGATGATCTTGGTGTATTCGTCGAGCGCCGCGCCGTAATTCTTGGCGTACCAGTCCATGTCAAGGGCGATCTGCTTCTTCATGTTTTCCGGGTCGACCGGGTTGATGCGCTTCTTGTCCGCCGGGATCAGCGCGTCGGCGGCCGGGTTCGCCGGGCCCTGGCCGAGCTTGTCGAACATCACCAGTTCCTTCTGCGGATCCTGGGTGCTGGCGATGAACTTCATCGCCGCGTCCTTGCCGCCGGGATTGTTCTTCAGCACCGCCAGCGCGCCGGGCGAGATCAGGCCCTGGTCCCAGATGAACTTGATCTGGCCGCCCGAATCCTTCTCGATCAGCGAGGCGCGGGTCGACCACACGATCGCCATCGAGGCTTCACCGTTGAGTAGCACGCTCTGGCTCTCGGCGCCGCCGCCCCAGTAGGAGACGACGTTTTCCTTGAAGGCTGCGATCTTGTCATGCGCGCGCTTCAGGTCGAGCGGATAGAGCGAGGCGGGTGCCACCCCGTCGGCGAGGAGGGCGGCCTCCCAGCTCGACACGCCCCATTTGTAGAGCGAGCGCTTGCCGGGGAACTTCTTGATGTCGAAGAAGTCGGCCATGCCGGTCGGCGCATTAGAGCCGAACTTCTGCGAGTCGTAGGCGATCACATAGGAGAAGAAATAGGTGGACGCCGCATATTCCCAGCCGAAGCCCGGCCGCATCTTGCTCTTGTCGACGATCTTGTAGTCGATCGGCTCGAGCATGCCCTGGCCGCCCAGCGTGATGGCCGAGAACGGATCGACGTCGACCAGGTCCCAGGTCGGCGCGCCGCTCTTGTACTGCGCGGCGATCGCGCCCTCGGTCGGGCCCGAGCCATCCATCTTGACCGGGATGCCGGTGTCCTTGGTGAAGGCCTGGCCGTAGGCGGCGTCGTAAGCGGTGATGGCGTCGCCGCCCCAGTTCACCAGCACCAGCCCTTTGGTCTCCGCGAAAGCGCCGGTCGAGCGTAACAGCAGCGGCGTGCCGGCGAGCACCAGGCCCGCTAGCTGCGCGAACTGGCGGCGCGAAATCTCGCCGCGCCTGGTCCGCTCGGCGAGGGATTCGATGGTCTGTTTCTTGGTATCGTTCATGTCAGTTCCCCTTGTTGTCGTTGATTTGAACCGGAAGCCGGGCGGCGATTTCAGGCCGCACGAGCGATGCTTATTGTCCTCCGTCCGGAAGGAGGAAACCCTTTTCCGCCGGCCAGGTCAGCCAGACGGAATTGCCTTTGCTCAAAGCCGCGGCCGCGACCTCATTCGGCACCGAGACGGTGACCTTGGCGCCCTGGCGCGTGGTGAGGTCGAGCTTGGTTGCCGCGCCCAGATAGGTCGAGGCAACCGCGGTCGCCGCAATGCCGTTCTCGTTGGCCGAAGCTTCCGGCGCGATCGACATGTGCTCGGGACGGATGGCAAGGATAGCATCGCCACGGACTTTCTCCGCCTTGCAGCGCATGTTCACCGCGCGGTCTTCGCACAAGCCTGTCGCGCCATTGTCGGCGGGCATGACGCCCTTCAGCGGCAGCATGTTGATCTCGCCCAGGAACTCGGCGACGAAGCGGTTGTCCGGCCGGTCATAGACCTCGTCCGGCGCGCCCACCTGCAACAGCTTGCCGTGATTGAAGATGGCGACGCGCGACGACAGTGCCAGCGCCTCGCTCTGGTCGTGGGTGACGAAGACGAAAGTGGTTCCGGTCTCGTGGTGCAGGCGCTTCATCTCGGCCTGCATTTGGCCGCGCAGGCTCTTGTCCAACGCTGAAAACGGCTCATCGAGGAGCAGCACGCCCGGCTCGAACACCAGCGCGCGGGCCAGCGCCACGCGCTGCTGCTGGCCGCCGGAAAGCTGCGTCGGCAGCTTCTTCTCATGGCCCCGGAGCCCGACGCGCTCGATCATCTCGCCGACGCGCTGCTTGATCTCGGAAGCCGATTTCTTGCGCACCTTGAGCGGGAAGGCGATGTTCTGTTCCACGCTCATATGCGGGAATAAAGCGTAGCCCTGGAACACCATGCCGGCGGCGCGCTGCTCGGCCGGGCGGTTGGTGATGTCGACGCCGTCGCTGAAAAGCTTGCCTTCGCTCGGCTGCACGAAGCCGGCGAGGATCATCAGGAAAGTGGTCTTGCCGGAGCCGGAGGGTCCAAGCAGCGTCAGGAACTCGCCACGGCCGATATCGAGCGTGAGATTATCCAGCGCCCGGAACGAGCCGAAGCTCTTGCCGATCCCGTTCGCCTTGATCTCCGCCGCCCGGCCGGGTTGCTGCATCCTGCCTCTTTCCTCACCGTCATCCAAATCGTAGGCAGGGCCGGGGCTCACCGCAACCGAATAGTTTTCGCCTGATCGGCAAATTTGATTCACGGGTGGTGGGGGTTGTGAAGCGGGGAAGCGCTGGCGTCAGTGCGCTCACAAGCGTTCGCGATTTGGCGGAAGCCACCCATGCCGTCGTCATTCTAGGGCGGAGCAAGGATCGAAGCGACGCGCGCAGACCCTGGAATCCATGCCGTGACCTCTGAGATCTGCAACGGTGCAGAATTCTGATAGGCCTGCCTTCGCGATCGCCACGGCAGGATCCTCGGGTCAAGCCCGAGGATGATGACTGGAAGGTTGGCGCTCCGTATCACATCCTCCGGAGTGTCAGCCTCCGCCCCGCCCTCAATACTTCGCCAGGCTGTTCTCCGACAGCTTCGCCCGCAGCCAGTCGCTGAAAGCGTTGAGCACCGGGTGCCCCGCCTTGGCATGCTCGAAGACCAGGAAATAGGCGCGCGGCGAGGGGACCGACGCTTCGAAGGGCTTGACCAGCCGGCCCTCGCTCAGCGCCCGGCGGCCGGTCAGTTCGTCGCCCAGTGCAATCCCCTGGCCGGCGATCGCAGCAGAGAACACGAGGTTCATGTCGGAAAAGAAGATACCGCCCTCGGTGTCGGGATTTTCCACTTTGGACAGCGCCAGCCAGCGCGCCCAGTCCTCGGTGTCGCTGAGATGCAGCAGATTGGCGCGCAGCACGTCGGCGGGTTTGGAAAATCCGCCGATCTTGTTGAGCAGCGTCGGGCTGCAGAGCGGCGTGAAGGAGACTTCGCAGAGCAGCTCCACCGCCCGGTTCGGCCAGTTGCCGACACCGAAGGCGATGAAGGCGTCGGCCTCCGGATTGCTGACGTCGTCGAGCCGCCGCGGCGTCAGCACCGAAAGCGCCACATCCGGATACATCTGCTGGAATTCGCCGATATGGGTGCACAGGAACATCGAGGCGAAGCCCGGCGGACAGGAGATGCCGAAGGAGCCGCCGACGCCGGCGCCGCTGTTCTGCGCTCCCGCGTCGCCGAGCACGGTCAGCGCCTTCCTGACATCGGCCGCGTAGCGCTGGCCGCGCGGCGTCAGCGCTACGCCCTTGCCGATGCGCTGCAGGAGATCGAAGCCGAGGTCGCGCTCGAGCAGGCGCAACTGATGCGAGACCGCGCTGCGGGTGAGGTGGAGCTCGTCGGCGGCGCGCCATACGCTGCCATGACGAGCAAAACTGTCGAGGGCGCGCAGCGCCTGCGTGGAAGGTATTCGCAAGAGGCCTCAGGTGAACCGAATTTGCACGAACCGGGAAAACATATCACTTTTTGATGAGCCGCTTCACTGCTTTCTTTGCGGCATGGACAAACCGGTGACGAGTTCCGCGCAGGAAACCGCGCTTGCCTGCATCGACAGCATCCAGCCGCTGCTGTCGGCCTGGACGCGCACCATCTTCGATTTCGGCGAAACCGCCTGGCGCGAGTATCAATCGGCGGCCTGGTATGTCGATCGGCTGAGGCGCGAGGGCTTTTCGGTCGAGGAAGGCTCGGGCGGCATGCCGACCGCCTTCTGCGCCCATTGGACGAATGGCCCCGGCCCGGTGATCGGCATGTATGGCGAGTACGACGCCGTGCCCGGCAACTGCCAGGATGCCGCGACCGTGAAGCGACCGCGGCCGGGCCTCGGCGTCGAGGCGGGCGGCCATACCGATCCGCATTCGGGTCTCGGCATCGGCAGCCTTGGCGGCCTTTTAGCCACCAAGGCGGCGATGCTGGAGCACGGCATCAAGGGCACGCTGCGCTTCACCGGCGAGCCGGCCGAGAAGGTGAGGGGCTCGAAGCCGATCCATGCCGCCAAGGGCTATTACGACGGCCTTGCCGGCATGATCTCCTTCCACCCTTTCTACATGCTGCCGCTCTGCAACACCGCGCGCTGGGACACGCATTGCGGCGCGGCTTACGCGATGATCTACCGCTTCGTGTGCGACGAACCCGGAAATTGGGTTCGCGCAACCGATGCAGCACCCATCCCGCAGGCGCATTCGGCGGTCAGGGCGCCCGGCGCCAACGACGCGCTGATGATGATGTACATGGCCTCCAAGGCGCTGCGCGATTCCATGCTGACGCATCAGGGCGGCTGGTCGATCAGCGAGGCGATCCTGACCGCCGGGCAGGCGACCGCCGACAATTTGCCGGCGGGCCTTGCCGAAATCCAGTACATGATCCGCGTGCCAACGATTGCCATGGCCGAGCAGGTGACCGCTGTGCTTGACCGCAACGCGGAAGCGGCGGCCAAGATGAGCGGCTGCCGCCACGAACGCCACTGGGTGTCGAAGTCGCGGCCGGGGCTCGCCAACCACGCCATGGCCGACATCACCTATCAGTCGCTGTCGACCGTCGGCGCGCCGCGCTGGGACGAGGCGGCGAGGGCGATCGGCCGCGAGGTCCAGGTCAATGCCGGCGGCCAGGCGACCGGGAACCCGTTCATCGACGAACTGGAGCGGCTGATCGCGCCGCAAGAAGCCGAGGCGATCCTGCGCCGCGACCTGCCGCCGTCGCAGGTCAACTCCACCTCGGACGACTACACCGACATGAGCTGGCATGCGCCGACCTCGCGCTTTTATGTCGCTCGCCCGGCGCTGCGCTCAGCCAATGGCCAAGCCTATCCGGCCTGGGTGATGAACGCGCTGGGCGGCATTTCGGCCACTATCGATCCGATGGTCACCTGCGCCTCGAAGACAATCGCGCTGACGGCGCTGCGCCTGCTGGAAGACAACGCAGCGCGCGATGCCGCCATGGACGAGTTCGTCGCCCGCACCGGCGGCGGCATTGGCGGCTCGAACTGGATCGCGCCGCTCTGCGATTACGAACCGCCGATCAACTTCCGCTGGCCGGAGTATGTCACCACGCCGCGCGGGCGCGATTGGTGGATACCGGCCGCTTCCACCGCTTGAACACGCAACATCAGCTCGAGGAGAATCCCATGACCGTCCATGACCGTATCGTCGCCGAGCCGTTCTCGCTGCAGCGCCGCAACCCCGCCGGCGGCACCAAGCCGCTGACCGCCTGGGGCTTCGCCAACGAGACCGACGTCCTGACCGACGTGCTGCTCGGCTCGCCGAATTTCCTCAGGCATCTGTCGACCAGCTCGCTGTCGAGGAAACATCTGCGCGAGGCGCCCTGCAACGTCCAGATCGCGCAGGCGCAGCATAAGGACCTTGTCGCGGCCTACGAGCATTTCGGCGTCAACATCCACTGGCACGAGCCGACGCCGGAACTGCCGATGCAGGTCTATTCGCGCGATTCCAGCGTCATGACGCCCTACGGCGCCTTCATCACCGCCATGGCAAACTGGTGGCGGCGCGGCGAGAATTATGCCGCCATCCGCACCTATGAAAAGCTCGGCATCCCGATCTACGACATGGTGACCGCCGGCACCTTCGAAGGCGGCGACTTCAACGTCATCGAGGACGGCGTGGTGCTGATCGGCTGCGGCGGCGCCCGCACCCAGGAAGAGGGCGCGCGCCAGGTGCAGGCCTGGTTCGACAGGGAGGGCTGGGAGACGCGCATCGCCTTCATCGACGAATATTACGTCCATATCGACCTGATGGTGGTGCCGATCGCCGAAAAGCTCACCGCCGTCTGCCTCGCCTGCACCGAGCCCGGCATCGTCGACTGGCTGAAGGGCAAGGGCCACGAGATCATCGACGTGCCGTTCCAGGACACGATGGCGCTCGGCTGCAACTTCATGTCGCTCGGCAAGGACAGGGTGATCGCGCCGACCTCCAGCAAGACGCTGATCGAAAAGCTGAAGGCGCAGGGCTTCGAGGTCGCGGCCGTTGACATGAGCGAGATCTCCAAGACCGGCGGCGGCATCCATTGCATGGCGCAGGCGCTGAAGCGCGTACCGGTGTAACGGGTTTTGAAATCCGGCAATTGTCTGCGATGAACGCCTATCCCTCTGGCCGACAGGCCAGGGGGATATGGGTGCATATCGCCTCGGCCTGTCAGGAGATTTCATCGCCCCGGTTCCGACCAATCTGATCCTGCGCTAGGCTCTCGCCGCTCGAAACAGGATTGCCGCAAAGATGATCGTCCAGGCCTGCATAAACGGCGCACGCCCCGCCGATTTCCACCCCGCTCTCCCGCTCGACCCTGAGGCCATGGCGCGCGACGCCGCGGCGTCGATCGCGGCGGGCGCGGCCGAACTGCATGTGCATGCGCGCGGGGCCGACGGCCGAGAGAGCCTGGCGCCGGATGCGATGGACAGGACGGTCGCAGCACTCCGCCGCGCCTGCCCAGGCACACTGATCGGCGTCTCCACCGGCGCCTGGATCGAGAAGGACGATCTTCGCACGCTGGTTGCCATCTCCGGGTGGCGCGAACTGCCCGACTATGCCTCGGTCAATCTCAGTGAGACGGCGGCGCCGGTCGTCATGGAGAGCCTGCGCCAGCGCGGCATCGGCATCGAGGCCGGCCTGGCCTCCATCGCCGACGCCGAGCGGCTGGTCGGCCTCGACCATGGCGGCCGGGTGCTGCGCGTGCTGATCGAGATTTCAGAGCAGACGCTGGACGAGGCCTTTGCCGTCGCCGACGGGATCGAGAAGGTGCTGGAACACGCCGGCATCCGCCGCTCGATTCTGCTGCATGGCGAGAACGCCACCGTGTGGCCCTTCGTGGAGCGCGCGGCGGCGCGGAAGCTTTCGACACGCGTGGGATTGGAGGACGGGAAGGAACTGCCGGACGGAACCATGGCCGCGGGCAATGCCGCGCTTGTTGCTGCGGCGGTCGGGATTTATCGCGGGGCGTGAAGACAGCCAATCCCCCGAAGGACGGAAAGACGTTCGGCACTCAATCCATCAGGCTTGCCAAGTCGCCAAATCCGCCAGGATTCTCGCCTTCACGGCCGTGTCGGCGTAGCTCGCATGCACCGACGTCGCCGCGAGTTGGCGGATGGTTTCACTGTCCCAGGCGAAGGTCTCGGCGCAGGCGGCATAAGAAGCTTCAAGCGTCGTATCGAGCAACGCCGGATCGTCGGTGTTGATCGAGACGGGAACACCGGCCTTGCGTAGCGCGTCGATCGGATGTTCGGCAAGCGACGGATAGACGCCGAGCGCGATGTTGGAGACCGGGCAGATGCCAAGGGGAATCCGCCTCTGCGCAAGCAGGTCGACCAGAGCCGGCTCCTCGATCGCCCGCACGCCATGGTCGATGCGGTCGGCGCCAAGCAATTCGATTGCGTCGCGGACACCCTCGGGGCCGCTCGACTCGCCGGCATGAACGGTCCGCCGCAATCCGGCCGACGCGGCGCGGCGGAATGCCTCGGCGAAGCGCGGGCCGGTGCGGCCGGCGGCCGCTTCGTTTCCGTCGATCGAAAGGGCAACGACGCGCGGGTGCCTTGTCCTGCTCAGCAACTCCACCAGTTCGATGGCGTCCTTGGACGACTGGGTGCGCAGCAGGCTGACACAAAGCCCGACCGGCGAGTATCCATCCTGCTCGGCGGCCGCAAAACCCGCATCGAATGCGTCGATCATTCCCGGGATGTTCCTGTGCCAGTGCGGCCAGTGGGTTGGGTTGACGATGACGTCGGCGTAGCGCACGCCGCTTTTGGCCATTCGCCGCGCAAACTTATAGGCGGTGACGGCCAGTTGCTCACGCGTGCGAAACGTGCCGCACAGCCAATCGAGCATTTCGAGGAAGCTCTTCAGATCGTGGGCCTCGAAGAGTTTTTCGCGCGGGGCACGCAGCGGAATGCCGGCCTGCTCGCAGTTCCGGATGACGTCATCGGCATCGAAACAGCCCTCGACATGGATGTGCACTTCGGCCTTCGGCAACCCGATGTAGTCGGTCAATGAAACCTCCCGCGTTCGTGGCCGCATCAAATCACGAAGCGCCAGGGCCAGGGTTCAAGAAATGATTGAAAGAGTTTTGCGGCGCCGCTCGAGAGCGAGGAAAAGGGCTATTGCGTATCCGCGTTGGCCCTCAGCTCCGCGCGCTTTTCATCCGACACCACCGCCAGATCCAGCACCTTCTGCAGGCCCGCGGCGTGGCGGAAGGTCGGCTCGGTCTGCACGCCGCTCTTCACCGCCTCGACGAAGCGCTGGTAGTTGGTCGGCACCGTGCCAGCATCGAGCTCTTGCCATTTGGCGTTCTCGACATTGCCGCCCACGCAGGCCTTCAGCATCGAGCCGTCGAGATTGTGCACCACCTCGATGGCGCCCTTGTCGCCATGGATGCGCAGCCGCAGTTCGTTGATGTGGCCGGTGGCCCAGCGGCTGGCATGCACCACGCCGAAGGCGCCGTTGGCGAAGTCGAGCGTCATGGCGAAACTGTCATTGGCGTCGAGCTGGTACTCGCCGATGCGGTTGTCCGGCGCCTTGTCGAAGGCGCGCAGCCGGCAGAAGACATGGTCGATGTCGAGCGCGGCGCCATAGCTGGCGAAATCGAGGATGTGGATGCCGACATCGCCGAGGACGCCGTTGGAACCATGGCCGCGCGACAGCCGCCACAGCCATTTCGGATCGGTGCGCCAGTCGCCCCAGAATTTCGACACAAGCCAGCTCTGCAGATAGGATGCTTCGACATGGCGCACGGTGCCGATCTCGCCCGCCTGCACCATCTGGCGTGCCTTCTGCAGCGCGGCCACGTTGCGGTAGGTGAGGTTGACCATGTTGACAATGCCCGCGGCTTCCGCGGCATCGGCCATCTCGTTGGCCTTGCCGAAATTTTCCGCCAGCGGCTTCTCGCAAAGCACCGGCTTGCCGGCGGCGACCAGCGCCATGGTGGTGGGGTGGTGGATGCGGTCCGGCGTGACATTGGCGACCGCGTCGAAATCGCCCCAGTCGAGCGCAGCTTCCAGCGAGGTGAAGCGCTTCGGGATCTTGTAGGCGTCAGCGTACTCGCCGACGCGGGCCGGATCGACATCGACCGCGCCGACGATATCGACACCCTCGATGGCGCCGAAGCGGCGGGCATGCTCCTGCGCCATCCAGCCGGTACCCAGTATCAAAAGCCGCATTTCTTGCTCCTCCGAGCCATTTGGTTCGATTCAATAATGTGAGGCAATGTGATCGAAGCGCTATTTCTGCGCAATCCCAAGCAAAGAAAAGAAGCGGCTTTTTAGCGGAAGCCGGCCTCGCCATGCGCGTGCAGTTTGCCGCCGCGTTCCTCGATCGGCTCCAGCGCCTGCTCGACCGGCACGTTCGGCGCATTGAGGATGGCGGGCTTCGACCCCTGCGGGTTGTGCGCCCACTTCACCGCATTGCGCAGCACTTTCTGCACGGTGGCGTCGTGATAGGTCGGATAGGTCTCGTGCCCGGGGCGGAAGTAAAAGACATTGCCGGCGCCGCGCCGGTAGGTCAGGCCGGACCGGAAGACCTCGCCGCCCTGGAACCAGGAGATGAAAACGGTTTCCAGCGGTTCCGGCACGGCGAACTGCTCGCCATACATCTCCTCGTTCTCGAGCTCGAAGAACTCGCCGACGCCTTCGGCGATCGGATGGTTCGGGCTCGTCGCCCAGAGCCGCTCGCGCTCGCCGGCCTCGCGCCATTTCAGCGTGCAGGGCGTGCCCATCAGCCGCTTGAAGATCTTCGAGAAATGGCCGGAATGGAGCACGATCAGCCCCATGCCTTCCCAGACGCGTCTTGCAACACGCTCGACCACCTCGTCGGCGACAGCGCCATGGTTCTTGTGGCCCCACCAGACCAGCACGTCGGTCTCGGCGAGGCGGGCTTCCGGCAGGCCGTGCTCCGGCTGCTCCAGCGTGGCGGTCGAGGCGGAGATTGCCTCATCCGTGTTCAGCGCTTTGGCGATGGTCGCGTGCATTCCTTCCGGATAGATGCCGGCGACTACCTCATTGGTCCGCTCGTGGATGTTCTCGCCCCAGACGACAGCGCGAATTGTCATGGATAGCCTCGTGAGTGATTGGGATCCGCCCCGGCGCCATAGATAGCGCCTTCGCCCGGTATTGAAAGCGGTTTTCGAGCGCTGCGCCCCAGGCCTTCGTACCCGATTGGCAAGCGTCCGTTCCCGTGTGCAATATTAGCGATGGGCGAAATACTTATAGGGACGGCGATCTTTGCGTGTCTGGCCGGGGCAGCGCTGGTCAGCATGGTGATCTGCCCGCGCTTGCCCGAGCACCACCGCCAGGACGACACCGGAGCGGTGGTCCGGCTTGCCGCAAACCTGTTCGTTGTGATGTCCTCGCTCGTCCTCGGCTTGATGATCAATTCGGCCAAGAACACTTTCGAGACCATCGACCACAACGTCCATAATTTCGCGACGCAGTTGATCCTTCTCGACCGCTCGCTCCGCCAGTATGGACCGGAGACGGAAGGCGCGCGCGCGACGCTCACCGCCTATCTGCAGCGGCTGGTCGACGCCACGTCGCTGACGCAGAGGACGCCCGCGGTCGCCAACCGGCTGTCGGAACTGCTGCTCAACAAGGTCGGCGACGAGCTGGCGGAGCTGACGCCGCCGGAAGCCAAGCGCGCCGCGACGCTGCAGAGCGCAACGCAGCAATTGCAGAGGGTCATCGAACAGCGCTGGGTGTTGGTCGGCCAGTCCGAAGGCACCATCCCCGTGCCGCTGATCGCGCTTCTGGTGGCTTGGCTGACGCTGATCTTCGCCAGCTTCGGCTTCCGCGCGCCCCGCAACGCGACCATTGTCGGCACCTTCATCGTCTCAGGCGCCCTGGCGGCCGCGGCGCTTTATCTGATCATAGACATGGACACGCCGTTCTCCGGACCGATCCAGGTTTCGCCAGCGCCGCTGCAACGGGCGCTGGCGGAACTGCGGCAGTGAGCTCACGGCCGGCTCAAAGCATCCGCCAGCCACTTCGCCGCCGCGTCGGCGCCATCGGCGTGAACCTCGGCCGCTACCTCGCTGGCGCGAACCCGGACCTTTGGCGCCAGAGCCACGTCTAACGCCGCCGACAGCGAGCCCGTCGTCGGCACCGGGCCGTCATGCGCGGCGCCGATCCCGAGTTCGGCGGCACGCTTCGCCCAATAGGGCTGGTCGCCGATCTGCGGCACGATCACCTGCGGCGCACCCGCTCGCGCGGCGGCGACCGTGGTGCCGGCGCCGCCGTGATGGATGACTGCGGCGACGCGGCCGAACAGCGTCTGCTGGTTGACCTCGCCGATGGCGAAGCAGTCGTCGACATCGTCGATGAGGCCGAGCTCGGCCCAGCCATGCGCGATCACCGCGCGAAGGCCCTTGGCGCGGATCGCCTCGATGGCCGCGCGGCCCGCTTGCCTGGCGACCGCTATCGAACCGAAGCCGGCATAGACTGGCGGCGGCCCGGCATCGAGGAAGGCTTTCAGCCCGTCGGGGAGGGGCCGTTCGTCCGGCAGGATGAAGGCGCCGGTCTGCACGACATCGATCAGGTCCGAAGGCAGCCACGGCCCCAGCATCGGGTCGCAGGCAAGCAGCACGGTATTGCCATAGACATAGTCCCGGACGTTTTGTACCGGGGGCAGCCCGAGCGATGCGCGGTGACCGTTGATCGCCTCGCCGAAGAGCGCATTCTTGGTGCGGATATCCATCTCCCACAGCAGCCGGTTGTCTGTGACGCCGGACGGCAGCGGATGGCTTGGATATTCATGCGGCCGGTTGTGAGGCGACGGCAGCCAGACAGGGCAGAACGTGCCAAGCATGTAGCGCATGCCGCGCTGCTCCGCGACAAGCCGCGCGGCGGCACAGGAAGGGAAGAGGCCGAACGCCACCACGGCATCGCAGCCTTCGGCAGCCGCCGCCAGCGCCTCGTATTGCCTGGCGACGATCTCGGCCGCTTGGCCGGAAATGAGCCTGGCCCGGCTCTCGGGCGACGCCGATCGCGATCGACGCATCATTTTCTTCGCCCATTCGCGCACCGGCGCGAAGGCCGGCGCCAGCGGCACGCCGGCACGGGCGAGAAGAGCGGCAAACTCCGCGTCGCCCGGTGCGCTTACTCTGACCGCGACGCCATGCGCCTGCAGCGCGACACCCAGCGCCGCCAACGGCTCGACGTCGCCGCGCGAGCCGTAAGTCGATAACAAAATCCGCATTCCACGCTCCGTTGTCGTTTTCGGAGCAGCGTTGATACGCCATGGCCGGGGGCTTGCCGCAAGCCCAGGCTGCGCCATATCTAAGTTCTGGGAAGGGTCGTTATCGCTTCCTCGGTTGAGGTTGTGTTCGCCGCCATGGCTCGAAGCCGCGACGGCACGCCCAAGCACTCCGGCGCATTTTTGGCGCCAGCCCTTCGGATCAGCAAGTGGGGATCGACAAGTGCCGGCGACCAGTTCGCCGGCGTGGTTCGGCTTAACCCTGGCGGCCTTCCTGGGCGACCTGGGTGGGGGATCTTGTGAGGCGCGGGACGACGACAAGGCGCTTGATCTTGCCGTTCTTGTAGGCGGCAAGGAAGCGGTGATAGTCCTTGAAGACGACGCAGCCATTGGATTCCGCACGCCCGCCGCGCAGCATGTAGGTGTGGGCAAGCAAGCCGTTGCGGCCATATTTGTTGCTGCCGCTGGCGGGCGTCAGCCTGATTGCCTCGACGCCGTGAAAACGCGATTCACGCAGCGACAGATTGTAGGTGTCCGGTGGAGTCGGACCGGTATTCTTGCGGTTGACGAAGCGCGGCTGGTCAACCATCGAGCCCAGTCCCGAATGCGCCTCCAGTTTCGAGCCGTCCGGCAGGTAAACGGTTCTCGCCGAAATATCGTAGACGGCGACGCCATTGCCCGTCGAGGGCCCGTTGAAAAGGTTGCGGAAGGCGCTGCCGAGCCCACCGCGCTCCGGCGTGTCCGGCTTGGCATAGGCGAGCATCTCGGACGCCTGCGCCTTGCGCTTGCTCGGCTTGGCGTCCGCCACGGCCGGCTTCGAGCCCGGCACGCCCGGCAGGCCCTGGTCGCCGCTTCTCGGCGAAACCGCCGTCGGCGCGCTTTGCGCGGTGTCGACAGCGTCCGGCTGCGGCTTGGCCTTGGCGGTCTGCGGCTTCGCGGCCTCGGGCTTCTGCGGCTTGGCCGCGGTTTGTTCGGGCGCCTCGGTGGCGCGCTCGAGCGTGGTGCGCGGGCGAAGGCCAGGCACGGCAATGGTGTCGGGCAGACCGTCCTGCGGCGGCAGCGAGGCGACCTGGTACCCGCCGTCGTGCCCATTTTCCGAGTTGTCGGCGACATCGGGCGCGTCGCTGTTTTCAAGCGCGACGGAGGTCGGAACGTCGCCCGTGTCCTCCGGCGTTATGTTGGCGAGCGCCAGCGCCAGCTCGGAAGCGCCGGCGATTTCGGCCGGCTGCGAACCGAAGCGGGCTTGCGCCGGGGCATCCGGCTGCGTGCCGCCGAAGCGGCTCGCCGAAGGCAGGCTGGCAAGCAGGAAGGGCGCGTTCTCAGCACGGGCAAAGGCATCGGCAAGCTTTTGCGGCGAAAGTGCCGCGCGCTGCACCACGCCGTCGAAACGGTCGGCGGCTCCGGCGGCTGAGGCCACCACCACGACCTTCTCATGCGCGACGTTGTCGGGCGCCGGCGGCTTGAGGCGCGCCATCTTGCCGTCGAGGCCTTTATTCTTCAGCTTTTCAGAAGCTTGACGGTCATGTCTGAAGCTAGTCGCGAGGTTGAAGCAGCCGGCGTCGCACCCGCCGACGAGCGAGCCTGCCTTGTAGCCGCCATTGGCGGCAAGGCGCGGCGCCCAGGCATTGGCGATCTGCCGGCGCTGGTCGCCAAGCGCGATGTTGCGCGGCGAAAGCAGGCCTTGCGGTAGTCCGTTGGAAGCTGCGATCAGCGAGGTGCTCACCGAATGGAGCCCCGCCAAAGTGGCGACGGACCATAGGGCGAGGGCGGCGCCGACAGCAGGCACCACGACCCATCGATGACCAGACTTTTTCGAAGTTACCCCCCCATGAGGAGCGTCACCCCGGTCTTTCAAACGCAAAAACGCCATACGACCACTCTCAATCGGCATGCCGGTTTGCGGACCGGGCACCCGTCACGATCACAGTTCGCTGGTGCCCCCTGCACCTTCACGCGTCTGTTGCCGATTGATTCAAAAGATGGACAAAGTTGGTTAACCAATCCCTCCACCAATCGCCGATTTGGCGACGGTCCATACGAAAAAAGAGCCCTCCATGGTCTGCGCCACGGTAAAAATGCTCTTCCTCACCCGCTTTGCTGCCCGTTTTTCCAGCCTCTGTCAAGAAAACGTCAGGACTGGAACCGCAGCAACCCTGGCCGCCTATAGAGCGATTAGGGTCAAAATGCGGCCCACATGCCGGGCACTGGAACAAGCCGGCCAAGATGCAGTGGACCAGCTGGCAAAGCCGACGGAAGACATTGCGGTCCGGGACCACCCCAAAAAAAGTCGCCTCCGCCGGAAGGGCGGAGGCGACATGAAGAGTGGAAGCCACGCGTTGCGGAGGTCACGGGTGGCGGAATTTCAGATGCTCCTGGCCCAGGCCAGCCGCAACCACGCCGGCGGTTTTCAGCGCGTTTCGTCCGTTGTGTCGGCGACGCCGACATGATGCCGATAGACCATTCCCCAGCCCTTCCAGCCGGTGAACAGAAGAATGAGGACGACGATCAGCGACAGGACCAGGCCGACTGGCACCACGGCCGCCTCGGCATGGGCATATCGCAAATACCAGTTGTAAAGTTCGATCAGGACGACAATCACATTGCCGCCGGCGTGAAGCCACACGTCGCCAAGATTGCGGATTTGCGCATCGCCCAAGACATCGGTCAGTCCGGCAAGAGCGGCCAGCGCGGCCATTATCAGACCTGCCCCGAGAAGCCAGAGCGAAGCGGAGACCCAAACCGGATTGCCGGTTCGCCAGAAGACAAGGTCGCAAACGAAGGTCCCGACGAAGAAGGCGATCGGGAACGGTATCAGCATTGCATGAATAGGATGGCCGGCAATGCTTGCAGTGCTGTGCGGGTTGTGGGTGATCGTGTCGTGGGTCATCGAAATGCCTCCCGGGGCGGGCGCCGCCCTCAGGCCACATCACGGCCTTGGCGACGGAAAGCCGGATACATACCGAACTCCGGTCGCCTCGGAATGTTCCATAACCCCGGCGTGTCCATCGCGTCGCGCCCGTCAGCCAAAACCCGGCACCGCTCTCGTCTTGCCGCTGAGCCGTGCTCCCAAGGTCAGCGCCTGCGGAAAATTGCGGACAACCGCTCCCATCATGGCGGCGCCGCCATGGCCAAGGGCGATGCGCGCAATGGCTTCAGCGGCGAGGACCCGGGTCGAGAACAATCCTCTCCAGGCCGTCTCGTAGCGTCTGCCGACCGCTTCGCGCTCCGCTTGACCGGTTGCCGCCGCGGCGAGTTCCAGGGCCAGAATCCAGCCGGATTGAAGCGCCATCGATATGCCCTCGGCGATGATCGGATGCGACTCGCCGGCGACGTTGCCAACGCGAAAGATGTCCCTTTCGTAACCGGCGCGGATGCCTGGCCGGATGGGGCCGGCGGCAAGCCACGGACCGTCGAGGCGGGCTTCCTCCAGTGCGTCTCGCGCGCCGCGGCACGTCGCCCTAAGATGATGCTCGACGGTTTCGGCCGCCGAGACCTGGCCACCGTGCTCGCGGGCATGGGTGCCGCGCAACCGGGCGAGCACATCGCGCCTTATGCAGCAGGAGATGGACATGCGGCCACGGTCTGCGAGCACCATGCCGCCATAACCGCCCGGAAACGTCAGCAGCGGCATCAGGTCGGGCGGCAGCGTCGATCCGGTGAAATGCGCCTTGAAGCCGAGCAGGTCCGAGGAACGGCTTTTCTTCTCGAGCTGGCTCGGCAGCGGCCCCGGCTCCCACGAGCCATGCGCGGCGACGATCACCGGCGCCCGCAGGATCGTCGCCTCGTCGCGGGAATTCCCGGCTCCTGGCTGGACCCGCACCGCTTGGCAGGCGCCATCGCGTTCGATGGCGACCGCGCGGCGGGGCTGGAAAACTTCCGCGCCGGCCGATCGGGCCGCATCCAACAGCAGCGAGTCCAGCACGTCGCGGCCGAGCGCCCGGCCAAAACCGTCTCTTGCCGCGGACCCGGACTTCGCGCCCGGCATCGGCGCCTCGACGCAGGTGTCGCCGGAAAAGAGGCCAACCCGGCGGATTTCGGGGCCGGCCTCGGCTCGCCACGCATCGCCGACCTCCAGCCGCTCGAGGAGCGCGAGATTGCTTGCCGAGATATATTCGCCGCACACCTTGCGGCGCGGAAAGACGTTCTTTTCCACAATCGCTACGGACCAGCCGCGCCGGGCCAGCGCCAGAGCCGCCGACGTGCCTGCCGGGCCGGCGCCGATGACGACCGCATCGTGGGTCGATGCCGGCCTCATGGCACATTTCCGGCGGGCATCGACGCGGCGCCGACAAAGACATGGGAGAAAGGACCGGCGCGCCGCTCCTCGAGAGGCCGGCCGCCGACAGCGTTCCAGAAATCGGAAAGCTCGCTGCCGCGGAAGCCGGCGCGCACGCTCTGAGCGGCGTCATGCCTGGTGACGTCATTGACGCCGATCGCCGGCAGAAGGCGGGCCGCCGCGAGCGCCAAGCCCGACCTCAGCGGTTCCGTCGCCAGGAGCAATGGCGCCCTGCGAACCAGCAGCGAAAACAGACGCAGCAGTCCGGCGTCGTCGAAATGATGCAGAAACAGGTTGACCGTGATCACGTCGAAGGCTCTGCCATCTCCCTTCCGCGCCCAGTCGAAAACATCGGCGGTGAAGGTTTCGAGCTTCCATCCCAGACCAGCGAAATCCGCCGCGAGCTCAGGAGTGACGAGGCCGACGCGATCGAGCATCGTCAGCTCCACCTCCGGCCAGTCCCTTGCCATGCGCCGGGCCACTTTCAGCATGAAGGTGCCGTCGCCGGCGCCGATCTCGAGGATGCGGCCGGGCGCCTTGGCCACGAATTTCCTCATGAGCGACGCCATGATCGGCGCCTGGAACATCAGCGCGTTGATGCGGCGCAGATCGCGCCGCGAGCGGAGCGCCCGCGGATCGTCCGCGGCAAGGCGATCGAGGATTTCCGGGACGAGTGTCCGTTGGTCGAGCGCGTTCATGAGACGGTTCGGAACAACATGGTCTCGGCCGTCAGTCCGGGTCCGAACGACATGCCGCAGCCGAGCAGTTCTCTCGGCGCCTTCAGCATCTCCTCCATCACGAACATGACCGTGGCCGACGACATGTTGCCGTATCGGCGCAGCACCTCGCGCGACGGCTGGAGCGCGGCGGGCGCGAGGCTTAGCGCCCTCTCGACGGCGTCGAGAATAGTGCGTCCGCCGGGATGCACGGCCCACAGGTCGATCGCGTCCGGTGGCCGGCCACCGAGGATGACATCCCGGTTGACGCGCATAGCCTCCTGGATCGCCGCCGGCACTTGACCGGAGAGAAACATGTCGAAGCCATGGTCGCCAATATCCCAGGTCATCAGTTCCCGCCGCTCGTCCGCGACGGTGCAGCGGAAGCTGTCGAGCTCGATGCCGGGCGGCTCGCCGGTGACGAGCGTTGCCGCGCAGCCGTCGCCCCAAAGGCAGAAGGACAGCAGCTTTTCCAGCTCGGTGGTTTCTCTCAGATGCAGGGTGCAGACTTCGATATTGACTAGAAGAATCCTCGCCCGCGGGTCGGAGCGGACGATGTGGCGGGCAAGCTTGAGGGCATTGACCGCGGCATAGCAGCCCATGAACCCGATCACCGTGCGTTCAATACCGTCCGGCAGGCCGCAGCGCGCGGCAAGGTCGAGGTCGATGCCCGGCGCGGACAAACCGGTGCAGGTGGTGACGATGAGATGGGTGACGCGCGATGCCTCATCGCCAAGCCGCAGTCCGTCGACGGCCTTTTGCGCCAGGACGGGTGCTGCTTGGCTGAACATCGCCATCCTGGCGGCCGTTCCGGGAAACGCGCCGCGCTTGAAGGTCCCGGCAAGGTCGGCCGACGGCCCTTCGGGATCGAGAGCGGGCGCAAAGCAGGAAAAGCGGTGCTCGATCCCGGCGAGGCCGGCCATGCGTTGGAATATCCTCCTGCGATCGGCGGCCAGCATGGAGGCCGCGTAGCGCAGGTAGAACTGATGGACTTCATGCTCCGGAACCGCCGTCGCGATCCGGTTGATATAAGCGTTGGCGGACATGTACCGTCTCCCTGGGCCTCGGGCGCGGTGCGCGCTGTTGCCGGAGGGGTTTCTTGCTCATGAGCGCCCTGGTCGGGCGCCAGGCGCTGAGCGTTGCCTGTTCGATAAACGTTTCGGAAAACCTGCTTCTTCCCTGGCGTGTGATCTCGAGCCTAAAAGATTTGCAAGGGATGACAGGCCGCGCCCGAAAAGACGCGTGGCGCATGAGCATGGCGCCGGCGCGAATCTTTAGCCTGGCAGGCAAAGATTTCGGGCCGATCACTTGCTGCCCTGCACCGCTCCGGGCACGATCAATGCTCCCTGATCGGGCTGCGAATATCTGAAGCCGATAAAGAACAAGGCGATGATGATGAGGCAAATCGCCAGTACGGTGGCGAGGATCCTTCCCGGGTTCTCGGCAGGCGGTTTGTCTTCCATGGCGGTTCGCCTCGCATATAAACCCTGCGAGAGGGCAAGGGTTCCGAGTTCCAGGCGGGTTCGGGCGCCGCTGAAACCGATCCGGCCGGGATGCCTGCGGAACATCTCCTGCACCTCATCCTGCAGGACTGCACGAGCTGCCATTCGAAGTTCCGGCAAAAGGCACCGTGAAGTCGCCCGCGCCCCGGAATGCCCAATCGTTGCAATCACCACTCTGCACAATCAAATCAGGATATGCTTATATATCGAGGTCATGCTAATCCATGCATGACAGGTTTAGGGAGGATGCGATGAAAACGATGAATCGCAGGTCTGCAATTGCTTTCGGCGTGACGGCCGCAACGGTTGCGCCCCTGTTCGCAACGGCGACATTTGCGAAAACCAAGAAATACGGCCCGAATGAAGGCAAGGAGATCGCGCCCGGCGTCAGGGTGGTGGAAGTCGGCACCGGCAATTCCGACATTCCCGCCTACAAGAGCATCTCAATTGTCGACGTCGTGTTTCAACCCGGAGCACACGCACCTCAAAGCGTGATGGACACCGACATGGTATGCACGATTACGTCGGGTGCTTTCACTATCAAGAAGGCAGACAAGGAGTTCAAGCTCAAGGAGGGTGACATGTACACCTGCTCCAAGGGCAAGACCGACGAGGCGACGAATACGAGCAAAGAGGTCGGCGTGCATCGCATCGCCGTGCTGGTTCCTGCCTGATTGAGAAGCAACGGCCGGCCGATTGCTGGGCGCGGCTCCGGCCGCTTGGGATATTTCCGTAGCGGCCTTCGTGCCCCCTCTACCTACCGGGAGGGGGCGCCGTCCCGCCAGCGTCAGAAGGTTCCCCACTGTCTCGGCAAATGCACCATGCCGGTCAGGCGGGCTTGTGCTCTCGAACGATGCGCCACTCCTGCCAGATCAGCCACATGACGACCGCATCGAAGACGGTCAGCACCAGCAGACCGGGCGAATGCGTGTAGGAGTAGCGATACAACTGATAGGCCATGAAGGCGCCGAGCGCCACAAGCGAGGCAGGGTAGGACCACAGCTTGCCCCGCAACAGGCCGATGATCAGCAGAAGCTTAATCAGCCCGTGGCTGAGCAGGTAGAAGGCGTAGAACTCCTTGCTCGCGACGGAGAAGTGGCTCGCCATCTGCGACAGATAGCCGGCTATGAAATCGTTCGGATCTTCGATCAACTCTTCCTGGGTGAGGGCATTGACCCAGGAAGCGATGGTGTCGGTGCTGATGACGTAGAGCAGGATGCCGCCGATGCATTCGATCAGCGCATGCGCACCCTTCAGCCAGACGCCGATTTCGAAAAGCTGATGGATGCGGTGCTCATCGACAGGCTTCAAGACCCAGCCCTCACAACAACCCAAGGAAATCAGATCGCATGGATGCAGCCTTAACCCACTGGATCAATGGCGCTGCCGGCGTCAGTCCGTTTCTTGATAGGACAATGGTTGCCGTCTCGCAAATCGGCGTGCCGCTGATGGTGCTGGCGGTCGCCCTGCAGTGGTGGTCGAGGAACGACCGCTCCCACGTGCGCCATGCCTGCCTGTCCGCCGGCCTTTCCTTCCTGCTCGGGCTGGCGATCAACCAGGCGATCCTGCTCTTCATCCACCGGATCAGGCCTTACGACGTTGGCGTCACGCATCTTTTGATCGCGCCCAGCGCCGACTGGTCATTCCCGTCCGATCACGCGACCGCCAGCATGGCCATTGTCGCTGTCTTCGCCATGCAAGCGCTGCCGCGCCGCACGCTCGCCTTGCTTGTCATGGCCGTGCTGATCTGTTGGTCGCGGCTGCATATCGGCATCCACTATGCCGGTGACGTCGCCGGCGGCGCCGCTACCGGGATCGCTGCCGCCCTGGCCGTACGGCTTTGCTATCGCGAGAATTCGCGGCTGGACGCGTTCGCCACGAAAATTCTTTAGAGCAATTCCAGGAAAAGTGCGTAGCTCAGCGACTTCGCCGTAGCCTTCCGTCCGGAATTGCGTGAGAACAAAGGGTCAGAGAGGCCGGAGCCAAATCCATCATCACGCATCACAAAAGTGACGCGCTTGCTCCGCTATATGCTAGGTTGATGCCGCTAAACAGGGTTCATCGTTATGGATGCCAGCGAATTGCGGGCCATAGGCGATACGCTGATGCGCCTCGTCACTCCCGACATGACACCGAAGGAACTGGTCAAGGCGGTACGTAAGGAACACCCTGATGCCAGGAAAAAGGACATCGCCCGCGCCGCCTTCCACGCCATCATCGCCAACGCCGACCAGGACCCCGGCAAGTCGCGCAACCTCCAGGCTTTCGCGCTTGCCGAGCGCACCCAGCGATCGGAATAAATTGCCGCGAATTGTAGCGTTGGCTTTGCCGGAAACTTAATGAGCAGTTTCTAATGTAGTGGCTCGACCGGCAGCTAGCCCCCAACCGGTAATGAGCCCATGACGAAAAACCTCGGCAATGCCAAGCCCAGCGCTCCCGCCAAGGAGATAAACCCGTCGGTGTTCAACAAGGCGGCGCCGGTGATGTTTCCGCTGGTGGTTGCGGCGCTCGGCTATCTCGTCGGCCGGCATTTCTTCGGCTTTTGACGCGCGGAAAGCCTTCGGCGCGCGTTATTTTCAGTCAGCGCGATTGCAATTGGCCAATAACAATTGGTCCCTCTCGACCGTGTCCGTTGCTGCTTTGGTCCTAGGGCCTAGGTCGTTCTTGTCCTCGCCTGGGCGCAAGCGCATGCTCGCGACAGCCGGCGGCCTCGCAAACTCCGGTCAGGCCCGGCCGCCGAACCCAGTATCACCCCCCAAGGCTGCCGGGCCGTCGAATTCATGCGAGCTCTCGTATGGCTGTGGTGCCGCCGGCTTTCGAAGGCGTCCGAGCGGAATTCAGATTGTCAGATTGAATGTCTCCGGCACGCCGATCGAGCGGGTTGCGTCGAGGCCGCATCGTCTCGAAGACCGAACTGCACATCGAGGTCGAATTCTTCTGAGCCGAGGCGCGATAACGGGCCTGCTCTCCCATAAATCGCTTTTACTCATCAGGTCTCGCAAATATATTGAATGTCGGCGAGCAACTTTGCACTAAAGGCCAATCAGCCCGCTCTTTCGGCGGCTCCGGGCGCGCTAGATCATGGCGGATCGAAAACAGCAGTTCTTCGGCTAAGAAGCAGGAGCTGTATATGGTAACGGGAGAGCCAGACAGTGTCCGAGTAAAAGCCATCAATGGCCAATGGATCGTGCGCATCGTCGACGGCGGCAGGCTGACGCAACAGGTTTTCGACATTCACGCGCAAGCCGAGACCTTCGCCGAGGAGGAAAGGCTGCGATTGGGACTGCCCGGAGAGCCGCCCGCCGAAGAACCGGCCGGGCCGCTGCGGCGCTGACGGGCGAGGGGCAATTTAGAGCGGCCTATCCGAGATTTCCGCTACCACAAATGCTCGGCCCTGAGCTTCTCTTGCATCCGTTTGAGCGCCGGTTCGCCGCCGGCGGCGAGATCGTCGGCGACCCGGGCGAGCTTGTCGTCGGCCTTGCGGTGCTTGCTGCCCCAGGCGCCCAGCGTCGCCAGCACCGGCAAGAGGTCGATGCCGGCATCGGTCAGCCGGTAGATCGCCTTCAGCCCATGGGTGGGGTCGTCGCTGCGGGTGAGGATGCCTTCGTCTACCAGCGTCTGCAGCCGCTCGGCCAGCGTGCGCGAGGAAATGCCCTCGTCGGATTGCAGGAATTCGCGAAAGTGCCTTTTCCCGGCGAAAACCAGATCGCGGATGATGAGCAGCGTCCAGCGGTCGCCGAGCAGTTCCAGAGATAGGCTGATCGGGCAGCCGGACCGTTCCTTGGTCGACATCAGTATGGTTCCATTTTTAAATCACTTTACTATTGACATCATTCCTGCTTTTGCGTCAATTGATTCCAAAAGTAAATCAATTGTGCGGCAGGAAACCGGACATGAAAAAGCTCATCCTCCAGATGCAGATGTCGGTCGATGGCTTCGTCGGCGACGATCACGACCACCGCTGGCAGCTCTGGGAATGGGGCGACGACAGTGCCTGGGACGAGGAACTGAAACAGGACTTCAATGCCGTCTTTGCGAGCATCGACACCATCCTCTTGAGCCGCAAGATGGCGGAGGAGGGATATCTGACCCATTGCGGCAATGCGGCGAAGAAATATCCGAAGGATCGCTTCTATGCCTTCGCGCAACGCATCGTCGAGGCGCAGAAGGTGGTGGCGAGCGACAAGCTGAAAACCTCGCGCTGGGAACGCACGCGAGCCGTCAGCGGCGACCTGCAGCGGGAGGCCAATGCGCTGAAGCAAGGCGAGGGCGGCAACATCGCCGTGTTCGGCGGCGCCGGCTTCGCCTCGGCGCTGATCGCCGCCGGCCTTGTCGACGAGTTCCAGCTCTTCATCAATCCGGCGGTGCTGGGCGCGGGCCGCCGCATCTTCGACCAGGGCGGATTTTCGCTGCTGAAGTTGATCGGCTCGAAGGCCTATGCCAGCGGCATGGTGGTCAGCCGCTACGCGCCGGCGGGATGACGAGGCCGGACCCGCGCAGCCTGAATCAATCCGGCAGCGCGGTTTCTTAACCGCCTGATTGGCCGTGCTTTTCCCGGATCGGAAATGGCCCGCCAACTTCAACCAGCCGCAGGCGCGGAGCCAGCCGGCTATATTGTGGCCAGCCGGAGTAGTCGTTGCCCATGGCGACGAACCAGCGGGCTTCGCGCCATGTCAAACCGATAAGTACGCGACCGGCATATTCGGCCGGCGCGCCATTGCCCGCATCGAATACTGCCCAGCTGCTGCCGGGCGGCTCCTGCACCGCGATGAACCTCATGCGAGACCCCCGTCCCGTGAAGAGCCGCTAATATAGCAGACGCTGTTCGGCGTTCCTATAACCTAGCTCACATATGCCGATAACCATCGGCGTCCGGCAGTTCGGTTCCATTCGTCACGGCGAAGTGCCGAGTGCGTGCAAAGCCATCTTGGCGGCGCGGTATTCCAGGAAAGTCTTTGGGCAATCGCTCGCCGCCAGCCGGTAGAGCCGCAAGGCTTCGTCATTATACCCCTGCAGCCGGTCGACTTCCGCCGTGTAGAAATTGGCTTCGCAAACCTGCCCCTGTTTGGTTTCCGGGTTCGGGTCCTCAGCCGTCGCAAGCGTCTCGGCTGGCGTCTTGTCGCCGAGCAGCATGCTCACCACCGGCGCCGGCCATTTCGTCATATCGAGCTTGGCGGCCGCCTCCCGCAGATGGCTCGGCGCACCGGAGCCGCGCTCGGCCAGGTCGAGCCAGATGGCGGCATAGGCGTCGTTGGACTTGAGGACCGCCAACTGGCGAAAATCGCCCTGCGCTTCGGCGAATGCGCCGGAATAGAAATGCAAGAGGCCGCGGCCCCTATACGCATTGGCGAAGTTGGGATCGAGATTGATGGCCTGATCGTAGTCGGCAGTGGCCTTGTCGTAATTGGCTTTTGCTGTCCAGCTTCTGGCACGATTGTAGAAAAATCCCGCATTCTTGCCGTAGATATCAATGGCTCGGTCGAAATCGGCGATGGCGCGGTCGTCGTCGCCTTTCCTGGCCGACGCGAAGCCCCGCCAGTTGAAAGCGCTGGCATCTGTCGGGTCTAGCATGATGACCTGCTCATAGTTGGCGATGGCGCGATCATTGTCGCCCTTCCGCAGCCAGGCCATGGCTCGGCCGGCATAAGCACCCTCCAGCTTTGGATCGAGAGCGATCGCCTGGTCGAAATCGGCAATAGCGCGGTCATAGTCGCGTTTCAGAGACCAGGCTGAGCCTCGAGCGAAATAGCTGCCTGCCTGCTTCGGGTCGAGGGTGATCGCCTGGTCATAGTCGGCTATGGCGCGGTCGTAATCGCCCTTGTCGATCCGAACCGACCCCCGAGTCCGATAGGCCGCGGCGTCTTTCGGGTCGAGTCCGATCGACGTGTCGAGATCGCTCTGCGCCCGGTCCGGATCACCTTTGTTCCACAGGGCGAGACCCCTGTTGTAGTACACACTGGCATCTTTCGGATCGGCCGCGATCACCGAGTCATAGTCGGCGATGGCGCCGTCATAATCGCGCTTGTTAATTCGGGCATTGCCACGCCGGTAGTGAGCATGTGCGTTCTTGGGGTCGAGACGGATCACTGCCTCGTAATCGGCGAGCGCACGCGCTTCGTCGCCCTTGCTGGCCCATGCATCGGCCCTGCTGTTCAGGAATTCGACGTCGTTTGGTTCCAGCTTGATCGCCTGGTCGTAATCGGCGATGGCGCGGTCGTTGTCGCCCCGCCTGAACCAGGTCAGGCCACGATTGTAAAAGGGCCTTGCGTCGTCCGGATTGAGGTCGATCGTTTTGCCGTAATCGGATATCGCGTTGTCGTCCTCGCCCTTGTACGTGTGGGCGACACCGCGATTGTAGTAGTAGTCGGCAACCCGTGGATCGAGGCTGATCGCCTTGCCGAGATCGGCGATAGCTTGGTCGTTGTCGCCCTTGAACAACCAGGTGACGCCCCGGCCGAAATAGCCGCTGGCCTCGGTCGGATCGAGGTCGACTATGGCGCTGAAATCGGCGATGGCGCGGTCGTAGTCATGGCGCTCCGACCACACCGTGCCGCGCTTGAAATAGGCGATGAGCCTGTTGCGCCGTGGCTCCGTGGCGTCGTCGATCATGCGCGTGCAGGCCTGGATGCGCACCGCCGGATCGACCTCGTCGTCGCTGACGCAGTCGCTGCTGGCTGCGAGGGCAGGGAGCAGCGAGGTCAGCAGAATGGCCGAGGCTGCAGGCGCGGCAACGGCGTTCGCCAGCAAGAAGCAAGCCAGTGCCCGCCATGAAGGCTTGAGCCAAATCCGGACCAATTCCACCCACCCCTTCGGCCGAAACCCGCAGCGCCACTGCTAACGGCGTGCCGCATTCTAGCCGAGCCGTTTCAGCGGGCAATCACTGGTTGCGTCCGTGGATCGATTATCTGGCGGCGCTGGCGCAGCCGCTTCACTGCCCCGCCTGGTCGGCGTCGGTCAGCGTGCCGAGGAAGACGACGATGTCGTCGATCTCGGCGTCGGTCAGCGCCGGCTTGCCGCCGGGTTTCCTGCCGTTGAAGGGCGGGTCGGTGTTGAGGTTCGGCCAATAGGCCTTGGGCAGGTCGTCGAATTTGTTGACCGTGCCGTCGGCGTTCTTCGGATACCAGCGGCCGGGATCCGTGTCGCGGCTTGCGTAGAAGGCCACCGCCTCGCGCAGCGTGTGGAAGTAGCCATTGTGGAAGAAGCTTTTTCGCAAGGCCACATTGCGCAGCGTCGGCGTCTTGAACAGCCCGCAATATTCGTTGCGGCCCTTGAAGTCGGTGCGCAGCGGGCCGCAGAGGCCAAGGTCGACATAATCGGGATCGGCGTTGGCCGGGATCGCCGCGTTGCGCGGCACGGCAATCGCGATCAGGCCGTAGTCGGTGAACTGCGGCGGCTCGCCGTCATTGGCGGGCTCGCTGGGATGGCAACTGGCGCAATTGCCCTTGCCCTCGTCCTCGAACAGCATGCGGCCGTGCAGCTCCTGTCCAGAGAGCCGCGCCTTGCCGGCAAGGAAGGCGTCGTAGCGGCTGGAATAGGGGTAGAAATCGGTGCTGCTCTGCTCGAACGTGCCGAGCGCTTCCACCGCGGCGTCGAAGGCGTCTTGCGGATGGTCGAGGACATCGGCGCCGAACGCCGCCTTGAAGGCATCGGCATAGGGCGCCTTGCGCAGGCTGGCGACCACCTGGGCTGCATCCTTGTTGCCCATCTCGAAGGACGACAGCAGCGGGATCCTCGCCTGGTCCTTGCCGTGGTCGGCGCGGCCATCCCAGGTCAGGCCGCCGGTCGGGCCGTTGTCGACGCTCTCGTCGCCTTCGTCCTCGGAGTCATAAAAATGCTCGGTGAAGGCGGGCGCCGCCTGGAGGTAGCGCAGCGATGGCACGGCGCGAACGCCAGGCTGGTCGAGCTTCGGTCCGCCCATCTCGACCGGCATCGCCGAGGCCGGTCCGAACGCATGGTTGGGATCATGGCAGGACGAGCAGGCCTGCTTGCCCGAGGCCGAGAGCGAAGGGTCGAAGAACATCTGCCGCCCGAGCGCCGTCAGCGCGTCGGCCCGCTCATAGGCCTCCGCGCGCGTCATCGGGCCGGGATGGACACCAGCCGGCTCAGCGGTATTGGCAGGCGCGGTGAAGCCGACTATCGAGGCCACTGCAATGGCGATCGCATGATTTCTCCGACGTCCCATCGTCCTCGGCGACATCCCTGATTTCTCTCGCCCGATTTCCTTCGCGACCTAAGGATCGAGTGCAACGGATTGATGACCGGCGTTCCCGCTCACGAAACCGTGTTCGGCCGGGGCGCAACTGTCACAAAGGTGACAAGGCATCGAAGTAGCTGGGCATTGATGTAGCCGCATGCCTGCATTGCCGTCCTCCAGCCATTCCCTAGCCACGAGGCATTTCCCGATGATCCGGTCCTTTCTCTCCCTTTGCCTCGCCTCCACGGCGCTGGCATCGCTCACCGCTGCTGCCCAGGCGGCTCCCCCCGGCTATGATAAGATCGACACCGTCGTCGTCATCTACGCCGAGAACCGCAGCTTCGATAATCTCTATGGCGGCTTCCCCGGCGCCAATGGCCTGGCCAACGTGTCGCCCGACCAGGCGCGCCAACTCGACCGCGACGGCAAGCCGCTTTCCGAACTGCCGCCGGCCTGGGGCGGACTGACCGGCAAGGGCGTGACGCCGGCGGTGACGGAAGCGCAGAGCGCGCATCTCGCCAACGCCGTCTTCGCCATCGATGATCCCAAGGGTTTCAACGAAAGCACCGGCGTCGTCACGCACGACCTCTGGCACCGCTTCTACCAGGAGCAGATGCAGATCGACGGCGGCAAGAATGACAAGTTCGTCGCCTGGGCCGATTCCGGCGCGCTGGTGATGGGCCATTATGACGGCTCGATCCTGCCGATGTGGCCGATCGCCAGGAAATACGTGCTCGCCGACAATTTCTTCCAGGGCGCCTTCGGCGGCTCCTTCCTCAACCACTTCATGCTCGCCTGTGCCTGCGTGCCGGTCTACCCCAATGCCGACACCAGCCCGGTCAAGGGCCAGATCGCCGTCGTCGAACCGGACGGCGTGACGCTGAAGGTAGCCGACAATTCGCCGCCCTCGGCGCTGGGCGGCGTGCCGAAATTCGCCAATGACGGTGCAATCACCCCGGACTTCCATGCCGTCAACACCATGCAGCCGCCTTACCAGCCGAGCGCCAACAAGCCGGCCGAGGGCGGTGACAAGGCGCTTGCCGATCCGACGCAGCCGACCACGCTGCCGCCCCAGCATGAGATCACCATCGGCGATCTCCTGTCGCTGAAGGGCGTCAGCTGGGCCTGGTATTCAGGCGCCTGGCAGGCCGCGCTCGACGGCAAGAACGCGACGCCGGTGCCGAACTTCCAGTTCCACCACCAGCCCTTCAACTATTTCGCCGCCTATGCGCCGGGCACAGCCGCGCGTGCCGAACACATCAAGGATGGCGGCCTCGGCGGCACCGAGTTCATCAAGGCGATCGACGACGGCAAGCTGCCGGCGGTTTCCTTCTATAAGCCGCAGGGCAACCTCAACGAACACGCCGGCTATGCCGATGTGACCTCGGGCGACCAGCATCTGGCCGACCTCGTCGCGCATCTGGAGAAGAGCCCGCAATGGGCTCATATGCTGGTCGTCGTCACCTACGACGAGAATGGCGGCTTCTGGGACCACGTCGCGCCGCCCAAGGCCGACCGCTGGGGCCCGGGCAACCGCATCCCGGCCTTCATCATCTCGCCCTATGCCAGGATGGGCATGGTCGACCACACGCAGTACGACACCACCTCGATCCTGCGCTTCATCACCAACCGCTACGACCTGCCGGTGCTGCAAGGCATCGTCGCCCGCGACAAGGCGCTGCGCAACAACGACCAGCCGCCGATGGGCGACCTGACGGCGGCGCTCGATTTGACGAAGTAGTCGTCGAAGCTATTCTTGCGAAAGGCCTGCTCCGGCGGGCCTTTTTTCGTTGGCGCAACCGCAAGGGTACTTGCCAGGATCAGTCTTCCTGCCACAAACGGTGCCATGTCCGACAATTACCTGCACATGGTTCCAGACGATCCCTACTGGCGGCCCGATAGGACGGCGGCTGAGGAGGCTGCCAACATCGTGCGCGGATTGTTCCCCCAAGCTGACCATGTCGGAATCGAATACAAGGAAGCGGTGACTTTCTTCGACGCAGGCGCGAATACGGAAAGCATCCACTGCGCCTTCTGCGGGAGCGATCTAGAGGATTGGTGGGGCGATTCCATGGATCAGGCAGCCGCTTCGGATTTTAGCAACCTGACGGTCGTGACGCCTTGTTGCGGCAAGTCCACGTCGCTCAACGACCTTCGCTATGTATGGCCCGCTGCGTTCGGCACGTGCGCGCTTTTGGTCGTCAATCCTGGAGCGACGTCCCTCGGTGCTGACCAATTGCGAAGGATTGAGCAGGCGATTGGCTCACCGCTCAAGCTGATTTGGCAACATCTCTAAGCCAGCCGAGCCGTGGTACATCAACCGACCAGCTGAGCAAGATAAAGGAAACGCGATGGCTGAACTGAAGGTCCGGACAAGAACCACCGGCGCGCTGGCCGTCCTGCAGCCGGGCGGCCTGCCGGTCGTCACCACCCCGACCGGCGGCATGGTCGACGTCGTCACCGCCGTAAGCGCGCCGGGCTTCAACCCGCTCGACCTGCTCTACGCCTCGCTCGCGGCCTGCATGGTGCTCAGCGCCCGCATCGCCGCCACCCGTCTCGGCGTCGCCGACAGGCTTAGCGAGGTGAGGGCGGATGTCCGCGGCGAGAAGGCTAAGGACGAGCCGTCGCGGGTCGAAAAATTCAACATCCGGTTGGAGATCGCCGGAGACCTCGACGCCGCCACCAAGCGGCGCATCGTCGAGGATGCCGAAAATATCTGCACCGTTTCCAACACGCTGCGCAGCGCGCCGGCACTTCACGCGACGCTGAGGTGAGGGCGATGGCGCATCTTTCCCCGATCGACTACGCGACCGCCTCGGACGACATCCGCGCCGAGCACGACCGCGAGCTCGCGCTGCGCGGCCGCATGACCAACATGAAGCGCATCCTGCTCCATTCGCCGGCCGCCCACCGCATCTACGCCGAATGGTTCACCCTGCGCGACCTGCTCAGGCCCACGCTCGACGACCGCGCCATCTGGCTGATCTCGAAGGCGATCGCCGAGACGATGCGCGCCGAGATCCCGGTGACCTTCTTCCGCCGGGCGTTGATCGATAGCGGGCTCGATCCCGAGGCGATCGAGCCGACGGCAGAAGAAACCCTTCTTATAGAATTCGCCAACGCGACTGCGGCCGATGCCAATGCCGTCCCGGACGAAACCTGGGCAGCGCTCAAGGCACGCTATGACGAGACGCTGCTCGTCAATCTCACCGCCTTCGCCGGCATCATGGTAGCGACCTGCGTGTTCACCAATGCGGTGAAGGTGGAGCTCGATCCGGAGCTGGAGGGTTATCGCAGGCGGTGAAGCTGCCAATCTTCCCCCTTGCGGGGGAGATGGCCGGCAGGCCAGAGGGGGGGTGTGAAGGATCGCCGGCTTGCGTGCCTTGTAGCAGCGAAAGCTTCCGCAAGCTTCGACATAAGAAAAATTGAGACGTCGGCGGGCAGCACCCCCCTCTGCCCTGCCGGGCATCTCCCCCGCAAGGGGGGAGATTGGCAGCTCCGGCGCCTCGCCGGTTTTGTCATGTATCGGGTGGCCGCCATATCCCGCTCGCCCCACTTTGATACCAATCAAAGGAGGCGCTCATGACCATCCATTCTCAGAACACCAGGCGCGCCAGCCGCTCCGCCGAATCCCGCGTCGCGGCGCAAGACTGGCGCGCGCTGGTCTCCGATCTCAACACCCATGGCTGCGCCGTCATGCTCGGCCTGCTCTCGGCGGAAGAATGCGCCGGTATCGCCGCGCTCTATCCGCAGGAGGAGCATTTCCGCAGCCATGTGATCATGGCGCGCCATGGTTTTGGCAAAGGCGAATATCGCTACTTCAAATACCCATTGCCGGACCTGATCGAGGGCCTGCGCACCACGCTATATCCGCGTCTCGCCACCGTCGCCAATGACTGGAACGAGAAGATGGGCACGGCACTCCGCTACCCGGCCGACCACGCTGCCTTCCTGAAGCGCTGCCACGACGAAGGCCAGACGAAGCCGACGCCGCTTCTGCTGCAATACGGCCCCGGCGACTTCAACTGCCTGCATCAGGATCTTTACGGCGCGCTCGCCTTCCCGCTGCAGGTGGCGATCCTGCTGTCGGAGCCCGGCGAGGATTTCGAAGGCGGCGAATTTGTGCTGACCGAGCAGCGCCCGCGTATGCAGAGCCGCGCCGAGGTGGTGCCGCTCAAGCGCGGCGACGCGGTGATCTTCGCCGTGCATAATCGGCCGGTGCAGGGCACCAAGGGCTATTGCCGCGTGAATCTCCGCCACGGCGTCAGCCGCCTGCGCTCCGGACGGCGGCACACGGTCGGGATCATCTTCCACGACGCCAAGTGAGGTGAGTTGCCCTTTCGACCTTCGTCCTGAATTGCCGACACGCTTTCTGCTCCGCGGCCTCCTGTGATAGGCAGGGTAGATGGACAGGGACGAGCCGAGGTTCGAGACGGGGAGGTCGGCGGTCGCGCTTGCACGCGGAGTCGTGCGGGCGGCGGTCATGCTTGTGCTGCTGCTCGCCTTCGGCATGCAGGATGCCCATTCCCAGAGCTGTTCCGTTTCAGCCTCCAGCGGATCATATGGCGCGATAGATATCCTGAGCGGCGGCGCGGTCGATACGACCTCGACGTTCTCGGTCAACTGCACTGGGACGGCCAACCAGACGGTGCGCCTTTGCGTCGAGCTCTCTCCTGGCCAAACGAATTCGGCAGGCAACCGCCGGCTTGCGGCGGGCACGGAGCGACTTGTCCACGAACTCTATAGCGACGCCTCGCGAACGACGATTTGGGGGTCGTGGGGCCTGGCAACCACGGCCTACGGTCTCTATCCCGTTGGCACCACCTACGATCTCAGCTTGGGTTCCTCGGGAAGTGCCAGCGCCACGGTGACGGTATATGGCAGGGTGTTCGCCAACCAGACCACCGCGGGACCCGGATCGTATATCTGGACCATGACCACCGCGCCGGCTGCTAGCTATGACTACAAGACCGGATCCACCTCCGCCTGCCCGACCGGCACGCGCCAGGCCACGTCCAGCGGCTCGGCCTGGACAGCGACCGTCAACGCCAACTGCACCGTTTCGGCTTCCAGCGTCAACTTTGGTTCGGTCGGTGTCCTGGCCTCGAATACCGACGCGACAGGTTCGATCACGGTGCGCTGTACCAACTCGACGCCCTACACCGTCGGCTTGGGCGCCGGCGCCGGTTCCGGGGCCACGGTGGCCAACCGGAAGATGACCAGCGGCGCCAAGGCCGTGACCTATTCGTTGTACAGCGACAGTGCTCGGACCACCGTTTGGGGCAATACGATCGGAACCGATACCAGTGCCGGCACCGGTATCGGTCTGGACCAGATATACAGCGTCTATGCGCGCGCGCCTGCGCAGATTACGCCCGCGCCGGGCGCCTACAGCGACACCGTCGTCGTGACGGTCACTTACTGAGGGCGCCGGGTTTCAGCGGCAGACGACCGGAATGACCACCTGCTCGTTGGCTCTCGATCGGTAGGAAAAGGACGCCTGGCAGGAGCCTTGGGCAGTCGTCGCCGTCAGGGTATTTCTGCCTGCAAGTCCTGTCACGTAGGCGCGTCCGTCATAGCCGACGAGGACATCCGGATTGCCGTTGACCTCGACCTGCGATCCTACCGCGAGCGGCTGTCCGTCCGGTGTCGACACGACCAGCACCGCGGCGTTGATATTGGTGCGGACCCGGAAGTCCACGCGCACGCCCGCGCGGTCGGCCGGCGCCACGACGTCCTGCGTCGTGGCGACCTCAGCGTCGACGGGCAGGTCGGCGGCGCCGATGGCGATCTTGTTCCTCTGATAGGAGCGCAGGCCCGGCAGCAGCAGCCGGCCATGCGCATCCGTCGTCCCGGCGGGGCGATTTTCATAGAAGACGCCGACATTGGGCACGCCTGTTTCGACAACGGCGAAGCTGTCGTCGATCCGGTCGGTCAGGAACACCCCGGAACCCATGCTCGCGATCGCGCCATCGACCTGCGCGGTCGCCGTGGTGCCGGAACTGGAATGAATGACGGCGGCATCCGCCTGCCCGTAGGAAGAGCGATAGGACGCCGCCGCCGCGCCTTCGGTGGATTTCTGGCTGAAGCTGGCCCGCCAGCCGATGCTGCCGGGTTCCTGGCCCAGCGGCTTGCTCACTTCGGCGAGCGCTTCTACGCCGTCCCGACCGGCGGAAACTGCCGATGATGCCATCGTGTCGCCGCCAATCGGGATGGACAGGGCGCCGAACAGCCCGACATGCCGGTCGCCGCAAAGCTCGGCGAACGCGGTGGCGTTGAAATAGCCGAAAGACAGCGTCCGCGAATAGGATGCGGTGATGATCCTCGAGCTTTCGCCGGTCGCGGATGTGAGGTCGATATAGCTTGCGCCGATGCTGTCGTTGCCGGACGACAGAGGCATGCCGAACGAAACGCTGTTGACCATCTTCTGCGGTCGGCCGCTTTGAGCGGATCCATCGGTCTTGGTATCGAAGTCCAGAAGGTTGAAGAACGCGTGGTCGGCCCCCGTCCTTTCGCGAAATCGGTCAGTCGCCGACGCAAGATCGTCATAGTGTCCGAACGTCATCTGCGAGCTTGCATTGATGCTGAGACTGCCGAGCCTCATTTCGTAGGAAGCATAGGCCTGCGCCCCGTTGCCGGTGTCGCCATGGCTGGCGGACAGGGCGAACGAGGCGACGCCAAGCGAGCCGGTGCGGGTCACCAGGCCGGCGCCGCCATTGACCATCCGGCCGGAGGCCTCCGCGTGGCCTTCCAGCGTCAGCCAGTCGAAAACGCCTTTGCGCAGGCTCGCTGACACGACCGGCTGATTGAGGGCATATGCGTCCGAACTCGTTCCGTAGCCGAGCCGCGGGAGACCAGCCTCCAGCGAAAAGTCCGATAATCCCGGTCTCAGCAGGTTGGGCGACGCATAGAACGGCACGGTCGTGCGCGTTTCGTGACCCGCCGCGTCGCGCAGCACGACGCGCGCTTCCCCGCCGCCGGTTGTGACGGGGATGTCGGTGATCCGGAAGGGGCCGGCGCCGATGTCGTGCGAATAAGCCTTCGCATCATTGACGTAGACGTCCACCGTGGATGGAACCGCCGCGCTGCCGCGCACGGAGGCAAGCGGCTGGGTGATCAGATCGGCGCGGAGCCCGAAATTGCGACGCAGCTGAAGCCCGCCGATGCGGATCGGCCGCGTCCAGGCGAAGCCGCCGGAGATGGCATCGCCGGCCTGATAGGTGACCAGCCTTTCCGGGTCCGAATAGCTGAAGGTTGTGTCGAGCCTGAGGGCATCAGCGCGGCCGTCCTGATCCAGCCGCAGGATCGCGGACTGGCCGAGCGAGCCGATCGGCGAGAAGGCTCGCGCGTCGAGCGTTGCGGAAACGCCGCTGAAAGCGAAGTCGGTTTTGTCGGCGTCCCGTCGCGAGGTGGCGAAGAGATTGTAGTTGAGGACGCCGCCGGTGCCTGCCTCCGCTTGCGGCGGAGCTTCGCCGCCGGGCATCGCGTCATAGGCCATCGTCCCGCGCAGCCCCTCATTGATGCTCAGGAAGAGACGCTGCTGCCGCTCTTCGTAGCGATAATCGAGGCCCTGGATGGTGTCGAGCATGACAGTGGCGTCATCCAGCCGGTCCTTGCCGACAGCCAATCCCAGGGCGCGCAGCTCGTCGGGGCCGGTCCCGAAATGCTGTCCGTCGGGGGATGTGAACGCCGCGATCTGGTTGGTCGAGACGCCATTGACGAAGACTTCGAGCTGAAATTGCTGGGTTGCCGCGGCTGCGGGATCGAACTGTTTCAGCGTTAAGAGCAGTATCGAAAATCCCAGTAGGCGCGCTGCCTTCACGGCCCGGCGTCAACCGCGGCAACCGCGTTGATTGCGCCTTCGGTGCCCTCTGCAGAAACCGAGACCGATCCCTTCGCGGCGAATTTGCGCCCCTTGACCGGCGCTATCCACCGCATGGTGGATTGACCGAGCGCATATCCGACCAGGCCATTCCCGAAGGATATGTTGTGCCCGCCGGCATCGCGCAACGAGAGAGCCGAGATGCGCAGGCGCTTGCTGCCGCGATTGTGGGCGGAAACGATCAGTCGTCCGTCCCGCTTCGACACCGTCCAGTCCACGGCCGGCTGCGTTCGTTGCGGCGAGCCGAAGAAGACCGGTATGGAGTGGCGCACCAAGAGCTGCACCGTGCCGCTGCGCGCGCGGCTCGCGTCCGGCAATTCGTCGACGAGCAGACGATAGGCCTCTTCGGCCGGCACGGGCCGTTTCGTCACGCGCACGATCCGCGCCACGTAGTCGACGCCCGGAGCGAGCGTGATCGCGGGTGGCGATGCGACGACATCCTCGGTGGGAGTGAGGGATTCCTCGCCATTCGACTGCGACCAGCGGAAGACGCGGATCTGAACCGTGCTGGGGGTTGACCCCGCGTTGCGCAGCGTGATCGTCGAGGCGGATTGGGGGGCAACGACGTCGACCAGGGCAGGTTGCACCTGAAGGGAATCCGCGCGCGCCGGCAATGAGCCGAAAAGCAGCGTTGCCGCCAAAGCCGAAGCCAACCTCGACACAGTCAATTTTCCCCCAAGCCGACCGCAAGGCGGCCATCTGCTGCCGAAGCGGTCCAGCCATCGATCGAATTGCTGATCCGTCCGAAATGTTGGTTACGCACGACCCGAACGCGAAGGCGCTAGCTTCTTGCAGGCCTGACTGCACGGCTTACGCCTAGTAGGTGACCGTCACCGTCACGGTATCGGTATAGACCGCTGGAGCGGGTGTCGACTGCGTCGGCACGCGTCCATAGACGGTGAAGCTTTGAGCGGAGCCATTGCCGGTCGCCGAGACCGTATCGGTGCCGACGGTGTTGCCCCAGACGGTCGTCCTGCCACTGTCGCTGTAGAGCGTGTAATTGATGGTGGAGGCGCCGTTGGTCATCTTGCGCGTGGCAACGGTCGCTCCCGAGCCGGTGCCCGCATTCAGGCCGATATTGTAAGGCGTGGTGTTGGTGCACTGGACCTGCAGCGTCGATGTCTGGTCGACATTGGCTGCGATGACGCCCGACGATCCGAAGTTGAGCGTCGCCGCGCTGTTGATGGTGCAGGAGGCCGTGATGGTCATCTGCACGGACATCGAATTCGTCGTTGTCGTGGCATTCGCCTCGCCGCTGAAGAGTGCCAGCAGAGCCAGGCACGCTGATGTTGTCCTCCGCACAGGCGAGGCTCCTTGACCGAGGGTTGAGGGGATAGGATGGGGCGGGCTGTTCGTTCGGCAATGATATGCCTGCGCATGGTTAATTAAGAGTTACTAATATAAGGTGTACTAATATACAATCCGCGCCACTCTCTGATCTGGGCAGGGTGGACTTGGCAGGACAGGTTTGGGCGAGGGGCAATAGATAAGGGGTTCCCTTATCCCGCGCATTCCCTTATTGGCCCTACTCCCCTACTCCCCTACTCCCCTACTCCCCTACTCCCCTACTCCCCTAAGCCCCATGATCCGTCTTGAAAATATCGGCAAGCAGAACGGCCGACAGATCGTCTTCATCGAAGCCTCCGCCGCCTTGCAGAAGGGCGAGAAGGTCGGGCTCGTCGGTCCGAACGGCGCCGGCAAGACGACGCTGTTTCGAATGATCATCGGCCAGGAGCAGCCTGACGAGGGCCAGGTCTCGGTCGATCGCGGTGTCACCATCGGCTATTTCAGCCAGGATGTCGGCGACATGGGCGGCATGAGCGCCGTGGCCGAAGTCATGGAAGGCGCCGGGCCTGTGAGCGCGGTAGCCGCCGAGATGCGCGATCTCGAGCACGCCATGGGCGATCCCGAGCGCGCCGACGAGATGGATCAGATCATCGAGCGCTACGGCGAATTGCAGCATCGCTTCGAGGAGCTCGACGGTTATGCGCTGGACGGCCGCGCCCGTGAGGTGCTCGATGGCCTTGGCTTCTCCCAGGAGATGATGGACGGCGACGTTTCAAAACTCTCTGGCGGCTGGAAGATGCGCGTCGCGCTCGCCCGCATTCTTCTGATGCGGCCCGACGTCATGCTGCTTGACGAGCCGAGCAACCATCTCGACCTCGAAAGCCTGATCTGGCTGGAGAAATTCCTCAAGGACTATGACGGCGCGCTGCTGATGACCTCGCACGACCGCGAGTTCATGAACCGCATCGTCAACAAGATCATCGAGATCGATGCCGGCGCGCTCACCTCCTATTCCGGCAACTACGAATTCTACCAGGAGCAGCGCGCGCTGGCCGACAAGCAGATGCAGGCGCAGTTCGAGCGCCAGCAGGCGATGCTCGCCAAGGAGATCGCCTTCATCGAGCGCTTCAAGGCGCGCGCTTCCCACGCGGCGCAGGTGCAGAGCCGGGTGAAGAAGCTCGACAAGATCGATCGCGTCGAGCCGCCGAAGCGCCGCCAGACGGTGGCCTTCGAGTTCCAGCCGGCGCCGCGCTGCGGCGAGGACGTGGCGACGCTGAAGGGTATCCACAAGGCCTATGGCAGCCGCAATATCTATTCCGGCCTCGACTTCCAGATCCGCCGCCGCGAGCGCTGGTGCGTGATGGGCGTCAACGGCGCCGGCAAGTCGACGCTTTTGAAGCTGGTGGCCGGCGCCTCCGAGCCGGACGTGGGCACAGTCGCGCGCGGCCCGAGCGTCAAATTGGGTTATTTCGCGCAGCACGCCATGGAGCTGCTCGACGGCGAGCGCACCGTCTTCCAGACCCTGGAGGACAATTTTCCGCAGGCAGGCCAGGCACCGCTGCGCGCTCTTGCCGGCTGCTTCGGTTTTTCCGGCGACGAGATCGAGAAGAAGTGCCGCGTGCTGTCAGGCGGCGAGAAGGCGCGCCTGGTGATGGCGCTGATGCTGTTCGATCCGCCCAACCTTCTGGTGCTCGACGAGCCGACCAACCACCTCGACATAACGACCAAGCAGATGCTGATCGAGGCGCTGTCGCAATATGAAGGCACGATGCTCTTCGTCTCGCACGACCGCCATTTCCTGGCGGCGCTGTCGAACCGCGTGCTGGAGCTGACGCCCGACGGCGTCCACACCTATGGCGGCGGCTACACCGAATATGTCGCGAGGACAGGCCAGGAAGCGCCGGGGCTGAGGGGGTAGGGAAGTGCGGTTTTGGCGCTCGTGTGGGGAACGTTGCCGAATTCCGCACAAACTTTCAGGACGAGGGCCGCGATTATTCTGCTGCCGAGGCTAATAGGTTTTGAATAAATGAAAAATAGGAAGAAGTACGGCTAAAATAAGTATAATTATTAAAGCAACAATCTTTGTACGAGATATAACGATTTTTCCATTCTTCCGCCCAGGAAGCGCCAGGCCAGTGGAGATCTTGTTTTGAAGAGCTACCACTCCAAACATTCCTGCCGCAACGAGAAAGCCTGACAGATGGGCATACGGTCTGAACCAAGCAGGGAGGAACGGCTTGCCCATCATAAGGGCGAAAAACAAAGCTGCACCAACAATCACGGTGATATTGCGAAAGTCGAAACGTTTCATCCCTTAAATATCCCTCTTCGGTGTTTCCGCAGAGGACTTAAATTGAAGTCATCCGTCAATCAGCGGCTGCAAATATAGTAAAGTCAAAGCGCGTCGTAGAGAGCGTCGATATCCGACGACGTCTCGCTGTCGGGCTTCGCCGCATCCGCGGGCAGCGCGACATCGGCAAGCTCGGCCGCGCCCTGCGTCACCGACTTGAACGGCTTGCCGTCGAATTCCGGGGCCATCGTCACCCAGAAACTTTCGACCGGGTCGGTGAGGAGCAGCACCCTCGATGCCGCGGGCGCGAAAACCCTCGAGCTGCGGCGAGGCTTCGAGCCGGGCGCGGTCGTCGCCGGCCATGAAGAAGATCGCCTTCTGGCCTTCCTTCATCGCCGCAGCGTAGTCGGCAAGGCCGCGCCAGCCTTCGCCCGAAGTCGTCGAACGGAAGCGAGCCACGGCAATCGGATGCTCGCGCAGGCAGCGCCATCCGATCGACCAGGAGCGGCCAGGGTAAAGAAAATTTTTATGCGACAGGAGCTTCTCTTTTCCATCCTGAAGTCTTCGCATCGGTCATGTGAATGATGACAAGCAGCTCGCTGTCTTTCCCTTTTGTGGCGCGGGCTTTCAGCATGCATCCAGCGAGAAAATTAACATATGTTAGGAGCGGAAGAGGGATCACCTACCGCCGGATTCGCATAAGATTGAAACTCGCGATAACCTTAATTTCGGTTTCTTTTGCGGAGGCTTCCCGAGTGGAAGGTAAAGGGATAAATTAGTAATTTGTTAAGTACGCCTTGGGGGCTAGCTTAAGGGATGTGCCGTGATGAATTTTAAGTCTCTGATCAAGCGGGCCGAGGACGTCGATAAGGAATTTCAGGAACTCCAATCGGATCTGGCCGAAGCATTCGAGGACGTTCTTGCGGATGATGAACAGGCGCCGCCAGGGGACGCCATCGTCCCCGATGAACTGTCGGCAGATGACGAACATCCGGCCGAAGACCGACCCGATGCGGTGGCATCGCGGTTGACGCCGCATACCCAGACGCGGCTGGCCGCGCTGGAGGCGGTCGCCGGGCTTTTCCGGGACGGGCAGGGCCATATGCAGGAGATCGAGGCGAAGTTGGCGGAGATCGCCACCGCGCATCATATGACGCGCGAAGTCCTCAACGTCTTCCATCGCGATGTGCTGCGCTCCAACGAACTGGAGCTGGCAAACCTCGCTCTCACCAACGAACACAAGACGCTCTCCGAGCAATTGCTCGACGCTGCCCGCAGGCAGCGCGAACGCGAAGGCGCGGCCGAAGCGTGGCAACAGCGGGAAGCGAGCCTTGTACAGGACCGGGAGCAACTGCGCTCGGCGCTTGCCGCCGTGCGTCTGGAGCTGGTGGAGATGGGCAATGAGAGCGCCCGGCGCGAGACGGAGTTCGGTGAGATCGTCAAGGCTCTGACCGCCAAAACCGTTGAAGTCGACAGGCGCGGCGCCGAAAACAAGCTGCTGCGCGAAAAGCAGGTCGGCCTTTCGGTCGACCTGGAGCAGGCGCAAAAGCGCGAGGCGGAGGCCCGGCACAAATTCGACGAGTTCGCGGCAACCCACGCCAGCGAAACCGCCCACATTGCCGAGCTGATGGCCCAGCTCGGCAACCGCGAAAAGGAAGAAACCCGGCTGCAGAAAGCACTGGAGGCAACGCAGGCCAGGCTTGCCGAAACAACCGAGGCGGCGCGCATCGCCGAAGGCGACGCCGCGGCCGAATTGGCGCGCAGCCATGCGGAGATGCGCGGCTTGCGTTCCGAAATCCAGGAATTGCAGTCGCGCCTGGATCACGTCTCGACCCACAATGACGAAGCCATGGCCGAGATCGTCGGGCTCAAAGCGCAGTTGAACGATGCCGTGACCGAACGCCAGATTGCGCAGCAAAGGCTCGCCGTTCTCACGGACGAGAGCGAAATCGACAAGAAGAACCTGTCGGCGGTCAGCACCAATCTCTCGCAGCTTTCGCTGCAGCAGGCGTCCGAGCAGATCCAGCTCGATATCCAGAAGCAGGAATGCGAGGATTTGCACGCCGAGATCGAAACGCTCAATGCCCGCATCAGGGAATTGTTGCCTTACGAGCGGCTGCATCGGGTGACGGACGCCAGATCGCGCAAGGATGCCGCGCCTGCGGCCAATGGGATCATCGCGGAAACGGGCCGCCCCGCCGCGCGGCGTGTTCCGCGGCGAAACATGCGCGCCAACGCAGGCTAATGCACGTCGCCCAAAAGTGCGCAGCGGTTTTGGGATAACGACATGCATCAAAACAAAGATTTAAAGCACGTCGCCTGAATCCGTTTCATCGCGACGCGCTTTAAGAAAAACTGCCGCGTACTTTCCTGGAGTTGCCTGGCGGCTATTTCCCCGCCATGCTGTCGGCGAGGTCCTGCGCCTGCTTGAGCAGCGCCGGGAAGGACGGATCGCCGGGCAGGCGCTGGGCCATGCAGGCGCGGTAGTCGGCGTCGCCCTTTTCCCAGGCGGCATTGGCGGGGTCGGAAGCCTGCGGGTCGTCTTGGTCCATGCCCTGGTCGGTCTGCGTCTGCTGGGCTTTCTGCGCGGCGGCGTCCGCGGCTGCCCAGAGCGTATCGCACGTCGCGATTCTCGGCACGGCGGGCGAGGCGGGCGCCTCGGCAATCAGGACGCGGTCGCCTTTGACGACCGCCACGACGACATGCTGGTCGTAGATCGGTCCGACATCCTGCGTCCAGCCGCCGAGCCGGGCGACCACCGCATCGGCGCCGTCGGGCTTCTTCAGCGAAAAGTCGAGCGTGCCCGAGAATGCGGCGTCGCTGCCGATGGCCTGGGTGTAGAAATTATCGAGCTTCAGCGCCTCGCCGATGTCGGTGGGCAGTTTGAAATCCGCTTCCGTCTCCGCCGACTTTGATTTGAGCCAGCGCTCGGTCAGCCCGCGCGTCGAGGCCACGATGCTCGGGCCTTGGTCGCTCTGGGCATACCGCAACCCGTCAAGCATGCCGTAGCCGATATCGGAGGCGTTGAGGCTTTCGATGTTGATGGTGCCGGTGGCCGGAAAACCCTTGACCGAAAGCGGGCCGAGAATGCTGGTGAGCCGCTGCTGCAGGTCGGCCAGCGCCTTCTCGTTCTGGGCATCGATGGTTTCGATCGCCGTGTTGGCGCTTTCCTGCGCTGTGATGTCGGCAATCGCCTTGTCGCGCGCCGCGATGTAGTCGTCCTCCGGCGAGGCCGCATATGCCGTGCTGCCCGCCAGCGTGAGGAGAAGTGTCAAAACCAACCGCATGATGTGCCCCCGTTTTCGCCCAAAGCCATACGCAAGTCTTGCGGGCAAGATTGGGCTAAAAAAAGACTGAGGCGCCCACGTTGAAGCAGCGATCTCCGCCCTCGCGGGGGAGATCGGATGTCGCCGTCGATTTCGCCGATCACCGACGTGATAGCTTCATATCACCCCTTCCGCTTCTCCATCTCGGCCTTCCGCAGCAAGAACCGCTGGATCTTGCCGCTCGGCGTCTTCGGCAGCTCGGCGACGAACTCGACCTCGCGCGGATAGGAATGCGCCGAGAGCCGCTTCTTCACATGCTGGGCGAGCTCCTCGGCCAGCGTTTCGCCACCCTGGAAGGCGGGTGACAGCACCACGAAGGCCTTGACGATCTCGGTGCGCTGCGGATCGGGCACGCCGACCACCGCCGCCTCGTTGACCGCCGGATGCTCGATCAGCGCGCTTTCGACGTCGAACGGCCCGATGCGGTAGCCGGCCGAGGTGATGACGTCGTCGGCCCGGCCGATGAAGGAGACCGAGCCGTCGGGCTCATATTCCACCGTGTCGCCGGTGCGGTAATAGCCGCCGGCCATCGCCGGTGTCTCCGCCTGATGGTAGCCGTCGAACCAGCGCAGCGGCGAGTTGGCGATATCGACCGCGAGCACGCCCGGCTGGTTGGGGCCGAGCTCGTTGCCCGCTTCGTCCAGCACCACCATGCGGTAGCCGGGCATGGGAAAACCTGCCGAGCCCGCGCGCACCAGATGCGCCAGCCCGTGATGGTTGTTGACCATCATGCCGTTCTCGGTCTGGCCGTAGTGGTCGTGGATCGGGGCGGCCAGGTGCGCTTCGAACCAGCGGATCACTTCCGGGTTGAGCGGCTCGCCGGCGCTGCTCACCACGCGCAGGCTGCCTTTGACGCGGGCGGCGGCCTCCGGCCCTTCCGCCATCAGCAGGCGATAGGCGGTGGGCGAGCCGGCAAGGCTGGTGACGCCCAGACGCTCGATGATGTCGTAGGTCGATTTGGCGTTGAAGGCGCCTTCGTAGAAGGTCGTGGCAATGCCGAGCTGCAGCGGCCCGGTGATGGCGTAATAGAGCCCATAGGCCCAGCCGGGATCGGCGATGTTCCAGAAAATGTCGTCGGGACGAAGCCCGATGGCGTCGCGCATATAGGCGCCGAAGGCGAGCAGCGCACTGAGCGGCACCGGTACGCCTTTCGGGTGCCCGGTCGTGCCGGAAGTCGACATCATCATGAACAGGTCGGAGCCCTTGCGCATGACCGGCTCGCAATCGGGCGAGGCGGCGGCAAGGGCGGCGCGGAAATCGATGTCGCCTGCGGGCAGCGTGTCGCCGCTGCCAAGCAGGGTGGCGATGCGCGGGTGGTTTTCGACCTCGTCGAGCTTGCCGCGATTGGCGGGGTTGGTCACCATCAGCCTGGCCTTGCTGTAGCTCAGGCGATGCTCGATCGCCTTCGGGCCGAAAGCGGTGAAAAGCGGCTGGTAGACCGCGCCGACGCGCCACGCGCCAAGGATCAGTGCCACCAGCTCGGGAATGCGCGGCAGCATGCCGGCCACGACATCGCCGGGGCGAACGCCAAGCGCCTTGAGCATGGTGCCGACGCGACCCGACAGGTCGGCGAGGTCGTCGAAGGAGTATTCGCGCAGCTCCCCGGCGACCGAGATCGCGCGCAGCGCCAGCCGGTTCTCGCCGGTATAGCGGCCGCAGCATTCGACATAGGCGTTGATGCCTGTTGCGGGGTCGCCGTCGAGCCTTGCGATCTCGTCCTCGATGCGAAAGCGCTCGATGGCAACTTCGTAGCGCGGCAGCGCCGGCGTCTTGGTCATGGCATCCTCCCTCGGACCCAACGCCATCTCCCCATGGCGCGGGCTGGACGAGAGATTGCCCGAAAAGATGGCGCGGGTCGATTGCGGCGAAAGTCGAGAACCGGACAGGCAAGCTATGCTGGCGTTCCTTCACAGCCCCCTCTGTCCTACCGGACAGAGGGGGGCGGGAACTCAGCGCTTCAGGGTCTGCGGCAACCGAACGGTTGACCCCGCCGGCCATCCAGCCGATATCCCTCGCGCATGACCACCGACCTCAAACAACCGGCCACCCCCGATGCTGCCTGGCAAGCTGACATCCGCGCCGGCGTGCGCCATGTCCGCGACCTTGCTTCCCTGCCGCTCTCGCCCGCCGAACGCGCCGCCGCGCAGGAAGCCGCCGCCGCCCACAAGGTGCGCGTGCCAAAGCCCTATCTCGACCTGATCGACTGGAACGACCCCAACGACCCGATCCGCGCCCAGGTGATCCCGTCGCCGGACGAATTGGTCGCCGCCGAGGGCGAGCTCGACGACCCGATCGGCGACCATGCCTTCAGCCCGGTGCCGCGTCTCACGCATCGCCATGCCGACCGTGTGCTTTTGTTCCCCACCTATCGATGCGCGGTCTATTGCCGCTTCTGTTTCCGCAAGGAGTCGCTGACTTCGATCGGCCGCGGCTATACGCGCGAAGCGCTGGAGCCGGCGCTGGCCTATATCGCCGGACACCCGGAAATCCGCGAGGTGATCCTGACCGGCGGCGATCCGCTGTCGCTGCCCGACGCAGCGCTCGCCGAAATCCGCGCCCGCCTGGAGGCGATCCCGCATCTGCGGCTGTTGCGTATTCACACCCGTGTGCCGGTGGCGCTGCCGTCGCGCATCACTGCCGGTCTGGTCGCGGCGCTGCGGGGCCGGCTGATGGTGAGCGCGGTGACCCACTTCAACCACGCGCGGGAAATCACGCCGGACGCCGAGGAAGCCTGCCGCACGCTGCGGCAGGCGGGCTTCGTGCTGCTCAACCAGAGCGTCCTGCTGAAAGGCGTCAACGACAACGTCGATGTGCTGGAAGAGCTCTGCCGCGAGCTGATCTATCGCCTCGGCGCAAAACCCTATTACCTGCACCACGGCGATCTCGCGCGCGGCATGGCGCACCGCCGCACCACGATCGCCGAGGGCCAGGCGCTGGTCGCGGAGCTGCGCCGGCGCCTCTCCGGCGTCTGCAACCCGACCTATGTCATCGATCTGCCCGACGGCGGCGGCAAGGTGCCGCTGGCGGCGAGCCATATCGAAGGCCGCAACGGCGATGCCTGGCTGATCCGCGGCCAGGACGGCAAGGTGCGGGAATACAGCGAGGTGGTGGCGGACTGCTGAAGCGCCCGCATGCCGCTCGAGGGCGGCCCGGCCGCCTCGTTGGGGGCAATCTGCCGGCTGCCGGGCCTAACCGGCGGAAGTTGGTGGCCGCCGGCTGCGACAAGCATCGGCCCGAGCCGCCGTGACTGCACCATGTGAACGAAGGATTGCCTTCGTTTGCTCCTCTGTTCGCACGATGCGGCGTCCTGCCAAAAGGCGCGACACTGTCATCGATCCTCTTTGGATCATCGTAAAGTCCTTAGCTGCCTAGTCCCCAGCTGGGTTCACCTAGCGATCCTCGAGCCCCGCCTGCTCTCCCGGAGCACGCGGGGCTCTCCGCTTGTTACCGCCGGGTCTAAACATTGCCCTCTTCTCGTGGGAACTGGAGCCCGCGCCCCCGCATTCTATGAGCGGGGCCTAAAGGAGCGCAGCGTGAAGGCTTTGTTGGGAATTGTCGGCGGCTTCGTGCTGACCCTGGCGGTGTTCGCCAGCGGCCTCGCCTTCGCCACCTGGCTGCTGGCCGCCAAGCCGGTGCGTCAGGCAACGCCCGCGATCGGCGTTTCCGAACTCTGGACGAAGGATGCCCAGCCGGTCGATCCGCAAAAGCAGAATCTTGAACGCATTCCCGCCCGGCAGGCCGCGGCCGCGCCCGGCAAACCGGCCGAACCGGCCAAGATGGACAGCGGAACGCAGACGGCGGCCCTCGCCGCGCCGGCGCCGCTCGCCGCGCCGCGACTGCAGCCATTGCCGGGCGTCTCTGAGTCCGGCCAGCCCGCGCCCGACGCCAACGCGAACCAGCAGCCGGCCACGGCCGATCAGCAGCTGCCCGTCGCCCATCTGCAATGGTGCGCCACCCGCTATCGCAGCTACCGTCCGGCAGAAAACAGCTACCGCTCCTACAGCGGCGAGCTGCGCCCCTGCATCTCGCCCTATTACGACCCAATGGACGACCGCACCGCCTCGACTGGCCCAAACGATCAGGCGAACGGCCGGCAAAGCGCTACCGACGACCAGATGAGCGACGACCAGGCCGAGATGGAAGGCTACGCTCCGTCAGGCGACGGTTACGCCACCACCTATGGTGCCCCGCCGGAAGAGATTTCGCCCGAAGCGCAGGCCGGGGAACAGGCGCCGGCCCGGCAGGTATCGGGCCACCATGTCGACTATTGCTTCAACCGCTACCGCTCCTACGATCCGCAGGACAATACCTACCAGCCCTTCGACGGCGGCCCGCGCCGCCAGTGCGAGTAGGGCCAGCGCCGCGCTGAAGGCTGGCGCGAGGCATGCCTCGCGCCATGCGTATGCGGTTGTCGCCGTCCAGCCGCCGCCAACCCGATACCCGCCGGAGACCAAGCTGAAACACACCATCTCTACAACCGGCATGCCCGCGAAACGGTCGAGCCTGATGGTCGCGCATCCCAGAACCCAGGAGCGAGCGCCGATGACACCCGACCAGATCAAGCTTGTGCAGGAGAGTTTTCGCGAGATCGTCCCGATCCGGGAAGCGGCCGCCGCCTTGTTCTACGAGAAGCTGTTTGCCATCGATGGCAGCCTCAAGGCGCTGTTTCGCGAAACCAACATGAAAAAGCAGGGCGCCAAGCTGATGGCGGCGCTGGGCTTTGTCGTGCATGGGCTGTCGCGCGCCGAAACCATCCTGCCCACCGTCCAGGACCTCGCTAGGCGCCATGTCGGCTATGGCGTCGAGGAACATCACTACGCAACTGTCGGCCAGGCGCTGATCGAAACGCTCGAGGCGGGCCTCGGCGAGGCTTTTACGCCTCAGGTGCGCGAAGCGTGGGCAGCGGCCTACGGCCTGCTGGCGAGCGTGATGATCGCCGCGGCGCGGGAAGTGCAACTGGCGGCTTGAAGGCAGCCTCTTTCCTCGCCCCCATGAAATGGGGGAGCAGAGGAACCCAAGCCTGGCCAGCATCGCGTTCCGTCACACCCCCCTCTGTCTTGCTGGACATCTCCCCCGCAAGGGGGGAGATCAGATGTCACGCCGGCTTTCGCCAATCGCCAACGTTGCAAGGAGGGTCAACGGCGGAGCTGCCAATCTCCCCCCTTGCGGGGGAGATGCCCGGCAGGGCAGAGGGGGGTGCTGTCCCGCCGGCGCCTCAGTGTTCGGGCCTACAAGTCGTGGGCGAGGGAAGAGGCGCGCCTCATTTCCCTGAAACAACCTTCCCCGGATTCATCACATGACCCGGATCGATCAACTCCTTGATCATCCGCGCCAAATCCTGCTTCACCGGGTCGGCGTAGCGCTCATAGGCGTCGCGCTTTTCCAGCCCCACCCCATGCTCGGCCGAGAACGAGCCGCCGGCCTCGCGCAGCCCTTCATAGAGCACGTCCTCGATCGCCGTGTGCCGCTCATGCGAGACCGGGCCGTCGCAATTGATGGAGATGTGCAAATTGCCGTCGGCGAGATGGCCGTACACATAGGGCGCGTAAGCAGCGTCGAGCTTCCTCAGCCCCGCCTCGATGCGCGCCACATAGGCGTCCATCGCGCCCCCCGGCACGGAAACGTCGAAGGAGGGCGGCGAATGGTGCGCGTGCTCGATCTGCTGGGTCTCCTCGCGCAGCCGCCACATCGCGGCGGCCTGCGCGTCGGAGCTCGCGACCAGCCCGTCGACGATGCCGGCCTCTTCCCAGATCGCCGCCAGCCCGTCCTCCAGCACGCCTCTCGCCGACTCCATCCTGTCGGCGCCGAGCCCCAGCACCAGCAGGCAGGGCGCGTCGAGCGGCAACTGCCCGGGCGCGTAGTTAAGCGCCCGCTGCATCAACGCGGCAAAATTGCGCCACAGGATCTCGGCGGCGGTGAGCCGGGCGCTGGTCGAGCCCAGGAAGTGCCGCACGATGCGCTGCGCGCTGGCCGCGTCGGGCACGCCGACAAGCGCGGTGGCGCTCGCTCCTACCACCTGGTCGAGCCGCACCGCCACGCGGGTAACGATGCCCAGCGTCCCCTCCGCTCCGATGAAGAGATGCTTCAAATCATAGCCGGCGCTGGTCTTGAGCACCCGGGTGAGATCGCAAAACACCCGTCCGTCCGGCAGCACGGCTTCGAGACCGAGCACGCGGTGGCGCATCGTGCCGTTGCGAAACGCCCTGATGCCGCCGGCATTGGTGGAAACCATGCCGCCGATGGTGGCACTGCCGCGCGCGGCAAGGTCGATGCCAGGGTCGAGCCCATGCAGGGCGCAAGCCTCCTGCAGCGCGCCCAGCGTGACACCCGCCTGCATGATCGCCACGCGCGCGAACGGATCGATCTCCTCTATTCTGTTGAGTCCGCCGAGGTCGCAGATCACCTGCCCAGCCGAAGTCGCCGCCCCGCCCGCCAGGCCAGTACGTCCGCCCTGGGCGACAAGGCTGATGCCGTGCTCTGCGCAGAACCGCACCAGGGCCGCGACGCCTTCGACATCGCGCGGCCGCACCAGTGCCGAGGCGCCGAAATTGCGGGCATCGAAGCCGGGATCGCGGGTAGCGAGTTCGGTGGCGTCCCAGACGCTGGAGTCGGGGAGGGCGGTAAGGAGGGAGGCGGGAAGGGATTCGCTCACGAACTTCAAACTCCATGGGGGCGGCCGGGACGTCCTGAGGCTCTCAGCATCACCAAAGGCGGCGCCAATCTCATTCGGAAACCAGTCGTGGCTGCGGCAGTTGGCCGGGGTCGAGAGCGTCGATCAAGCTCTTGCCGATGCGAGATCCGAAAAACGCGCTGGTGCCAACGAGATAGTAGCCTCGATCGGATGTGAGCGGCTGCGTATCGAGGGCAACAAGCAGGCCGTTCGTCAGCAGGCCATCTATTACTCCCATCCACCCAAGCGAGATGCCATGTCCCGTCAGCGTTTCATGGATGGCTATGCCATGGTTGGTCACTTTGATGCCAGCTTCGATCTGGAGCGCCTTGGCGGCGCGCTGGTCGCGCCAGTCCTGCCAAGTGAACCAGCGCCGGTCACGGTCTTCGAGGTGAATCAGCGGGCCTTTTTCTAGGATTGCCTCGCGTGATCGTTCTTGCAGTCGAGCCGCGAGCGACGGCGATGCGATGGGCACGACGATTTCGGGCATCAGCAGGTGGCTTTCAAAGCCGAGCCAATCGCCATCGCCAAACAGTATCGCGCAATCGACACCATCGAGCGGAATATCTTGATCCCGCTCCGACGTTACGACCCGGACGGCCAGATCGGGCTCGGTCTGTTTCAACGTCGAGAGCTTCGGCATCAGCCAAAACATGGCAATGCCCGGATAGGTCGCCAGCGTGAGGCCGGGCTGGCGTGCCCGCTGCCGCAGCGCTCTCGTCGATCTTGCAATCTCGTCAAGCGCGCTCGAAACGCTGCGCCAGTAAGCCTGCGCTTCGGCAGTGGGGACCGTCTGGCCACCATTGCGGTCGAACAGCAGCACCCCGAGGTCCTGCTCGAGAGCCTGTATCTGATGGCTGACGGCCGGCTGGCCGACGTTCAATTCCCTGGCCGCCTTTGTGAAGCTGCCGAGCCGAATGCACGCTTCGAAGACACGGATCGCTTTCAACGACGGCAAATCACGCATGAGCTCGGTCGTCTCCTTCCAGGATGATCGACACTACATCCATCATCGAAAAAAGTAATGAGCGCATGAATCTTCCCGGCCTTTCGCAGTTGCGGGTTTTCATGCGAAATGCGGTGGCTGCCGAGGTTCCGTCGAGGCGAGAAGCAGGAATGTCGAAGATGCCAGACGATGCGTTCGACTACATCATTGTCGGGGCGGGAACTGCGGGCTGCCTGCTCGCCAATCGTCTGAGCCGCGACGCATCGAAGCGCGTGCTGCTTATCGAGGCGGGCAGGAAGGACAATTATCCTTGGATACACATCCCTGTCGGCTACCTCTATTGCATCGGTAACCCGCGCACAGACTGGCTCTACAGAACCGAGGCCGATCCAGGTCTGAATGGACGGTCGCTGCGTTACCCTCGCGGCAAGACGCTCGGCGGCTGCTCATCAATCAACGGAATGATCTACATGCGCGGCCAGGCACGCGACTATGACGCCTGGGCAGCCGCGACGGGCGATGATAGCTGGTCGTGGGCGAACGTCGTTCCCGACTTCAAGGCGCATGAAGATCACTACCGCATGGACGAAGGCGCGGATCCGATGACGGGCGACAACAGCCGCTTTTCCGACATGCACGGTCACGGTGGCGAATGGCGCATCGAAAAACAGCGGCTGCGCTGGAATATTCTCGAAGCCTTCGCCGAAGCCGCCGTCGAGGCCGGCGTTCCGCGAACGGATGATTTCAACGGCGGCGACAATGAAGGCGTCGGCTATTTCGAGGTCAACCAGCGCTCGGGCTTGCGCTGGAATGCCTCAAAAGCCTTTCTACGCCCGGCACGGGCGCGCCGGAATCTGGCGATCGTCACCGAAGCTCAGGTCGAAGCGCTGGTCATCTTACGCGACGCCGAGGGCGGCAAGGTCTGCAGGGGTGTCGTCGCTCACACGGCCGGCCGCCGTATCGAATATGCCGCCCGGCGCGAGGTGATCCTGTCGGCCGGAGCGATCGGGTCGCCGCAGATCCTGCAACTGTCCGGGATCGGAGCAGGCGCACTGCTGCGCAAACATGGAATTGACGTGGCGCTTGACTTGCCGGGTGTCGGCGAAAACCTTCAGGACCACCTGCAGATCCGAACGGTCTACAAGGTTAAGGGCGCGCGGACCCTGAACACGCTTGCCAACAGCTTCGCCGGCAAGGCGATGATCGGGCTGGAATATGCGTTGAAGCGCACCGGGCCGATGAGCATGTCGCCGTCGCAACTCGGCGCCTTCACCCGCTCCGATCCGGCGCAGCCCCATGCCAATCTCGAATACCATGTCCAGCCGCTCAGCCTCGATGCCTTTGGCGAGCCGTTGCACCCCTTCCCCGCGCTGACGGCCAGTGTCTGCAACCTCAACCCGACCAGCCGCGGCAGCGTCCGCATCCGCTCCAACCGCATGACCGATGCTCCGATGATTGCGCCGAACTATCTTGCCAGCGATCAGGACAGGAAGGTCGCGGCCGACAGCCTGCGCCAGGTACGGAAAATCGCCGGCCAGGCCGCGCTTCGCAGATACGAACCCGAGGAATGGAAGCCGGGGCTGCAATTCCAGAGCGACGAGGAGCTGGTCAAGCTCGCCGGAGACATCGCCAGCACCATCTTCCACCCGGTCGGCACCACCAGGATGGGTATGCCTTCCGATCCCATGGCCGTCGTCGATAGCCGGTTGCGGGTGATCGGTGTTGGCGGACTGCGCGTGGTCGACGCGGGCGTGATGCCGACCATCGTCAGCGGCAACACCAATTCACCCACGCTCATGATCGCCGAAAAGGCGGCCCGCATGATCGAGCAGGATGCCCGATCGGCGCGAGCGTGACGGCGTCGCAAATCCAGCAGAGAGCCAATATGCAGCGCGCAGCCCTCCCTTTCCACGGCGTGAAGGTCGTCGATTTCGGCCAGTATATTGCGGGTCCGGCGGTCGCCATGATGCTCGGCGACCTTGGCGCAACGGTGGTTCATGTTGATCCGCCCTCGGGACCGCTCTGGGATAGTCCGGCAAACGCCACGCTGAACCGGAACAAGCTGATCGTCCCGCTCGACCTGAAATCCGAAGGCGGTCTGGCCAACGCGCTGTCGCTGATCGCCGAGGCGGATATCGTCATCGAGAACTTTCGCCCTGGCGTTATGCGTCGCCTCGGCATCGATTTCGCAAAACTACGCGTGGCGCGACCGGATCTGATCACGGTGTCAATGCCCGGCTTTGCCTCGAACGACGAACTGCGACGGGATTGGCGCGCGTTCGAATCCGTCATCGCGGCATCGTCCGGCGTGTTCACGGATATGGGCTTGAACCGTGTGCTGATGGGCGTCAACCCGTCCTTCTCGCCGCTGCCGCTTGCGTCCTCCTATGGCGCCATGCTCGCCGTTTCCGCCGCCGCGCTGGCGCTGCAGTCCCGCGAGCGCACTGGCAGTGGCGACCATATCGAAGTGCCGTTGGCGAGCGCGGTCATGGAAGGGCTGAGCTACAACTCGATCAGCATAGAGGACTATCCACTGCGCTATCAGACCCAGCGCGAACGGGAGATCGAACGCCGTCGGGCCGGCAACGTCCCAATGGACATCTCCTATGGCGATCTGCAGGGATTTCTCGATCCATTCTACCGCAGCTATCCCTGCAAGGACGGACGCAGTTTCTACGTTGTCTGTCCGAGCCACAGGCATCATGCCAAGCGCTGCCTGCAGGCTCTCGGGCTCTATGACGAACTGATCGCCGGCGGCCTTCGTGAAGAACAGGACACCTACGTGCCCGTCTCCGAGTGGCAGTCCGATGTCTCGCTCGGCGTTTATCCGCTGCCGAAATTCTGGGCCGACAAGATAGCGGCGCGGATGCAAGAGACGTTCCTCACCCGCACCGCCAAGGAGTGGGAACGCATCTTCGGCAAAGGCCAGTTCCCCGGCGCGCCGCACCGTTGGCTACAGGAATGGATCAGCGACGACCACGCCGAATGCGCTGGCCTGATGATCGAAGTCGACGATCCCTTATATGGCAAGATGATCCAGCCCGGCCCGATGGCATGGCTGGAGGAAAGCGGGCAAGCCATGCTTGAACCGGCGCCGCGACGGACCGCCGGCGTCGACGACGCCTTATCGGCCCTGAAGACCTTTCCCGCGCCGCGTCGCACGAACACGTCGAAAGCCGGGGAACCGGCAGGATGGCTGGATGGCGTGAGGGTTCTCGACCTCTGCAACGTCATCGCCGGGCCGCACTGCGTCTCCTATCTGTCGCGCTTCGGCGCCGAAATCATCAAGATCGATCCGGCCACACCGTTCTTCGATTGCTGGAACACGGTGATCTTCGGCTTGACGCATATGCGGGGCAAGAAATCGGTGCTTCTGGACATTGGTTCGTTCGACGGCCGCAAGGTGTTCGAACAGCTCGTGCGTTCGGCGGACGTCGTGGTCTGGAACGCCACCGACCGCCAGGTGAAATCTATGGGCCTCGATGCTGATGGGCTGCGCCAACTCAATCCGGAAGCCATCTTCTGCCAGCTCGATTGTTTCGGCGGTGTTCGTCGCGGCCCGCGCACCGACTATCTCGGCTACGACGACCTCGTGCAGGCGGCCACCGGGATCATGCTGCGCTTTGGCGGATCCATGAAGACACCGGAAGAGCATGCCCATGTCGGGACGATCGATGTCATGTGCGGCTTTGGTGCCGCGCTCGCTGTCGCGGCAGCACTTTACCAGAAGCAGAAGACCGGCAAGGTCGGCCGCGCCCGCACCTCGCTTTCCGCCTTGAGCGGTCTGGCGCAACTGCCGTTCTGCTACGACTACAAGGGCAGGGCGCCCTTCGACGAACCATCCGGACCTTCGGCGCGCGGGTATGACGCCCTGCACAGGCTATACAAGGCACAGGATCGCTGGATCGTGCTCGCCGCCTCGGCGCGCGACCTTTCCCGCTTCCGCAGCGTCGAGGCGCTGGAAAGGCTGAGCGACGTGCCCGAAGCCGAGCACGCAGATGTGTTGCAGGCGATCATCGCGACCGCGCCGGCAGCGACCTGGATGGAACGCTTCCGCAAAGCCGATATCGGGGCTGCGATCTGCGACAACATCGAAGCGATCCGCGCCGCCACGGCGAGGGCTGCCGACGGCACCCCCGGCACCGATCGCGGCAGCTATTCGTTCTCGATCTGCGCCGACCATCCGAGCGGCCACTGCGTCACCCATCTAGACCCCTGCGCGGTGCGTCCCGCATCGAGCGAAATCCACGCGCCGCCGCCGGCCGAGAAATACGGGTCATCGACGCGAAGCGTGCTGGCGGGCCTCGGATACTCGCACAACGAGATCGATCGATTGATCGAGCGCGGCGCGATCAGCGAGAGCTGGAGCCGGCAGTACCTGCCAAGCTAGGCGGCACCGAGCGGAAGGTGTTGTAGCCGCGCTGCCACCGTGCATCAGTCCATCGCGGCCTAACCCGCCCAGATCGAGCACCCAACCTTCTGCCCGCTCGCCGGGTCCCGCACCTCCTTCGCAAACACCCGCCGCAGTCCAATCCTGTTGGCTCTCACTTCCTTGCTTGCGAGGTAGGTCGGGTCGCCGACTTCCCAATGGTAGCGTGTGTTTGTCGGCGCGCGCCTCCAGGTGAATTTCGAGACGTAGGCCTGCTGGCCCTGCGTGCTGTCGGCGAACCGGCAGTCGATGGTCGCCGGCATCATGCCTTTCGCCGCCATCGCGTTGACGACCGTGTCGGCATTGGCCGTCGTCAGCCATTGGTCTATGCCGCTCGTCTGGGATGCGTCTATGCCGGTCGGCTGGTGCGTCATGCATCCGCCAAGCAGCATCAGCGCCGCCATTGCAGCACTGGCCTTGAATGCTCGCCTGCTGTCTTCCCGATCGATGCCCATGCCCGTCTCCTTGCCTCAAAGAATAGAAAGTCCCGGGCAGAGGGTGCTTGGTATGGCTTCTTTCGTATATTAGCCGCTTCACATGCCCGACTCGTGCGGGCTTGATGCATGCCGCCCCATCTCCTTGCGTTGGAAGGGGGAGCGATCGCTCCTGGAACAATGTCGGTGTTCTGGGCCACCTTTATCCGCCAGCCGGACTGTTCTTTCTTCACCACCAGAAGCAGAATGCCTTCCCGTGTTCCAGCGGGTGAGCCGTCCGGAGTTGATGCGCCGGTCAGGGTCCATCTATAGTGCACCGATGCAAGGCCGGGAGATAACTCGACAACTGACGAGACGACACCCTCCAACCGGCTGTCGCGAAACATGGTCCCATGAGTTGCGCGGTGCGCCGCTTCGATCTCGGCGCGGTTTTTCCACCACATGCCCACGACATTGACGAAATTGGCATCCTCGGAGAACAACGCTGCGAAGTCGTCCATGTCATGTCTGTTCCAGGCATCGGCAAAGGCAATCGCGGCATCCTCAGGTCTGCCGACCACCAGTCTCATGAGATGATCTCCCTTGCTTTCCGCCAGGCTTGAGGTTGGGACGATAGCGGCATCGGCAGACCCTGTCACCGCCGAGCCACAGAACTTAGCCGCGCCACTTCCTTAACGGCCTTGGCCCCTCAAATTAACCTTTTGTTAACCATTAGCCCGGCACCCTTTAATCATTGAGTAAGGATTCGCCTGGTCGTGACCTTCGCCGCCCCTTTGCAGAACAAATCCATCCGCTTTCGCGCCCGCTCCTTCGTCGCTTTCACGCTGACGCCGGAGGCGCCGATCGCCGACTGGCTGGAGGGGTTGGATCACTGGATCGCCAACTCTCCGGGCTATTTCAACCGGCGACCGGTGGTGCTGGACCTGAACGTCTTGCAGCCGGGGCCGGAGGAGATCGCCGCACTTGTCGGCGTGCTTGGTTCGCGCGGTATCCGCGTCTATGCCATCGAGCTCGAGGGCGCCGATCTCGGGCCCGAGCTACCGCCGCTCTTGGCCGGCGCCAAGGAGGCGACCGCGGAGGGGCTGCTGGGCCGGGCCGCGCGCAAGGCGAAGGCGGAAGAAATTACCATCGAACCGGCCGAAGAGCAGACCCGGGTGGCCCGAGAGCCGGCGCATGCAGACGTTTTACAGGCAGCCGGCGACGAACCGGTGGACCCTGAACTGGCAAGGCTCGAAGCGGTCAGGATCGAGTCGTCGGCTCAGGCCGGACCGGCCCAAACCGAACCGGCCCTGACTGAATCGGCAAGACCGGGGCAGGGGGCCGAGACCGTGCGGGCCGAGCCTTCCGCCGGCACGCTGATGATCAAGGCGCCGATCCGCTCGGGACAGTCGGTCTTCCATCCGCACGGCGATGTCATCGTGCTCGGCTCGGTCGCGTCCGGCTCGGAAATCGTCGCCGGCGGCTCGATCCATGTCTATGGCACGTTGCGCGGCCGCGCGATCGCCGGCTCGGAAGGCAATATTTCGGCGCGCATCTTCTGCCGCAAGAACGAGGCCGAACTGCTCGCCGTCGACGGCTGGTACACCACGGCCGAGGAGATGGAGGGCGTGTCGCGCGGCAAGGCCGTGCAGGCCTTCCTCGACAATGATGCGCTGTGCGTGGTGCCGCTCGGCTGAGTTTTTTGCTGCGCAAGCTTCGGACCGGTTTCGCGTGCGAAGCTTTTAAGGGAACCCGCCGTGCCCGGCACGGCCAGAGAATAAAAACCGCCAATGGAGGCTGGATATATGGGCAAGGTAGTCGTGGTCACATCGGGCAAGGGGGGCGTCGGCAAGACGACCTCGACGGCCGCGCTCGGCGCCGCCGTGGCCAAGACCGGCAAGAAGGTGGCGCTGGTCGATTTCGACGTCGGCCTCAGGAACCTCGACCTCATCATGGGCGCCGAGCGCCGCGTGGTGTTCGACCTCGTCAACGTCATCCAGGGCTCGGCCAAGCTGTCGCAGGCGCTGATCCGCGACAAGCGGCTGGAGACGCTCTATCTGCTGCCCGCCTCGCAGACGCGCGACAAGGACGCCCTGACCGAGGAGGGCGTCGCCGAAGTCATCGCAAGGCTCCGTTCGGTGTTCGACTATGTCTTCTGCGACAGCCCGGCCGGCATCGAGCGCGGCGCCCAGCTTGCGATGCGCTTCGCCGACGAGGCGGTCATCGTCACCAATCCGGAGGTGTCGTCGGTGCGCGATTCCGACCGCATCATCGGCCTGCTCGACGCCCGCACCATGAAGGCCGAACAGGGCGAGTTCGTCCAAAAACACGTGCTGGTTACACGCTACGACGCGGCGCGCGCCTCGCGCGGCGAGATGCTGTCGATCGACGACGTGCTGGAGATTCTCTCCACGCCGCTGCTCGGCATCATCCCGGAAAGCCAGGATGTGCTGAGGGCCTCGAACCTCGGCTCGCCCGTCACGCTCTCCGAACCGCTCAACGGCGCCGCCAAGGCTTACCTCGAGGCGGCAAGACGCCTGGAAGGCGAGGACCTGCCGGTGGTCGTCCCCTTCGAACGCAAAGGTTTCCTCGACCGGCTGCTCGGAAGGAGGGCCGCATGAGCATCCTCGACCTCTTCAAGCGGCGCACCAGCGCGCCGGTGGCGCGCGAACGGCTGCAGCTGCTGCTCGCCTATGAGCGCCAGAGCCGCAATCAGCCGGACCTCGTCTCTATCCTGCGCGAGGAGATCATGGCGGTCATCGCCAAGCATGTGCAGATCGACCAGGACTACCTCCAGGTCTCGATGGACCGCGGCGCCACCATGTCGACGCTGGAGATCGACATCCAGATCCCCAACAAGAGCGCGGCGCCGCTGGCCATGGCGGGGTGAGCTTTACCTGCCCCTTGTAGGTCGATCCGCGCAGCGGATCGGGGAGGGGGGCGGCGCCGACCCCCGCCCGGACCTGTGGTCCGACCTCCCCACAAGGGGGAGGTAGGGTGCCAGCGCATTTGGCCTTTGACCGGCGCGATGAACCCAAGATAGGCGCCGCCGCGTTCCTTCGCGCCCCCCTCTGTCCTGCCGGACATCTCCCCGGCAGATCAGATGTCGACCGGCCTTCGCCAACCACCAACGTTGCAAGAAAAAGCGCCGGCGGCAAAGCAGGGGGAGATGCCCGGCAGGGCAGAGGGGGTGCTGTCCCGCCAGCCTCTCGGTTTGCCAACCTCCTGCCAACACGCCACCCCGTCCCTCTTGTCCCACCATCTGCTCCCCCGCTGCCTCACGACAGCGTGAGCGCCGCGCCCTATCTCCATCTCCGAACCAGGGATGGAGCCAGGATTGACCTCGACGCAGACCGCCGCAAAACCCGAGACCCATGTTGGCGCCATGCCCGTGCTCGGCCTCCTCGGCGCCATCCTGTCCGTGCAGGTCGGCGCCGCCTTTGCCAAGGGCCTGTTCCCGGTGCTGGGTTCGGAAGGCACGACGATGCTGAGGCTTGCCATCGGCGCGCTGATGCTGGCGGTGGTGCTGCGGCCATGGAAAGTGCTGCCGTCGCGCCGGAACCTGCCCTGGCTTGCCGCCTACGGCATCACCGTCTGCGCCATGAACATGTTGTTCTATGGCGCGCTTCAGCGCATTCCGCTCGGCATCTGCGTGGCGCTCGAATTCACCGGGCCGCTGTTCGTCGCGACACTCGGCTCCAGGCGCCTGCTCGACCTCGTCTGGGTGGCTTTGGCGATAGCCGGTGTCCTGATGCTCTCGCCCTTTGCCGATGCCAGCCGCGGGCTCGATCCGCTGGGCGTGGCGCTGGCGCTCGCGGCCGGTGCCTGCTGGGGGCTCTACATCATCTTCGCGCAGAAGGCCGGCGCCGAGCTCGGCGTGCGCACCTCCGCCTATGGCATGGCGATCGCCGCGGTGCTGGCGCTGCCGTTCGGCTTCAGCGCCGCGCAACCCTATCTCGCCGACCCGCACATCATGGCGGGCGCGGCCGTGGTCGGCCTGTTCTCCAGCGCGCTGCCCTTCTACCTGGAAATGCTCGTGCTGGCTCGCATGCCGGCCAAGGTCTACGGCATGCTGGTGTGCCTGGAGCCGGCGGGCGGCGCCCTGACCGGCCTCCTGTTCCTACATGAGAAGCTCAACCTGCTGCAATGCGCCGGCATCGCCGCCGTCATTGCCGCTGCTTTCGGCACGGCGGTTGCGGCGCGGCGGCCGGTGTCTTCGCCGGCCTGAGCCCATCCTCCCTGAACCTGGCCACGCGAACTTCTGCTTGTTAAGAGTATGGTCGGCTTGGAAAAATCGATCCTGTGGCGGCGATATCCGACCACATCCGGTGGTTGAAATAAGACTTAGGTCCTACCGCAGATCACAACAAGTCTGAGTAGACAAGACAAGGGTCGTGGGCCACTTCCTTAAGACCTGCTGATTGGGGATGCTTATGCTGCGACATTGCCGGTGGGGCAGTTCGGCCGACGGGCTGAAGGGCTGGCATGGGGAGAACGGGATGCGCGTATCATCGCGCAGGGGCTGCGGGCTAGTCATGCCAGCGCTGACCGCGTTGGCGCTTGTTGTCGCGCCTCTTGGTATCTCCATCGATGGTCTGGTCCTGACCAAGGCCTATGCCGGCAAAGGCGGCGGTGGGAACGGCGGCGGCGGCGGAAATGGCAATGGCGGCGGAAACGGCGGCGGCAATAGCGGGAACGGCAACAGCGGCAACGGAAACAGCGGCAACGGCAATAGCGGCAACGGAAACAGCGGCAACGGCAATAGCGGCAACGGAAATAGCGGCAGCGGTGACAGCGACAACGGCAGTGGGGACAGCAGCGGCGGAGCGAATTCCGCCAGCGCCGCAAGCGCCACCAATGTCGACAATCATGTGAATACCTTCACCGGCGACAAGGTCGAGGTCACCGGCAAGGGCATCCAGGTCACGCACCGCAATGGAATGAAGGAGAAGATCGAGAACGGCCGGTTCAGGATGGAAGACAAATACGGACGCACCATCGTCGACCGCCAAGCCACCATGGCCGATTTCGATCGCATGAAAAGTTTGTGAGAGCGAGGTTTTATTCGGATTAGATCTTAAGGGACCGAAGGTCAGCGCTGCAAAATCAGGTTGCCACCTTTTGCTTCGTCTCTGCGGTCCTGATCGTTTTGCGATAAAGCTTGGCTACTCACCTTGCCCCCGCCTTCGTGCGGGGGTAATTTTTTCAGTCTCGGCGACGGCTTGCCGGTTACGACATTGGTCAGCCATGGCGGCAAAAATGGTCTGACTGGCCGGAGCATGGGTCGTGGGCCGCTTTCGTCGCCTCGCCGGAATGTGAATCCTTTGCCGGTCAAGACACCGGTTCCGCCTCGCCCATGCCGAGAGTGGAACTTCGGCATGCCGCGGTGGGACCGGAACAAGAGAAGATATGCGAAACCGCCATTTCAGCAGGCTTACCTGGTTCGCGTTGCGCGCCTCGAGCGCTCTGGCGCTGACGCTCGCGCCCTGGCACGCCACGTTTGATGGCGCGCCTGGGATTGCAGCCGCCACGGCCGATGCCGGCAGCGGTCATGGCGGCGGTGGCGGCAATGGCGGCGGAAACGGCAACGGCAACGGCGGCAATTCGGGCTCGGCCGGCGGCTCGAATTCCGGCTCCGCCAGTGGCTCGAATTCCGGCAATGGCGGCAACAGCAGCGAAAATGGCAAGGGTCAGGACGACGACTCGGCCTCGGACGCAGCCGGCAGTCACGTCAACACGAAAACCGGCGACCAGGTCGAAGTGGCTGGCAACAAGATCACCGTCGTCCATCCCAACGGCATGACCGAAGAGATCGACAACGGCCGCTTCGAGATGACGGATGCACAAGGCCGCACCATCGTAGAGCGCCCGGCGACGCAGCAGGACTTGTCTCGCCTGCAGAACTTGTGAGGGTCGGGAGAGGCTACCCCCTTTCCCGTGCTCCTGCATGTCACCCCCGTCTCTCGCGGCGGGGGTGATTGCGTTTTGAGGTGAGGGAACTGAGAAAGAGGAACTGAAGAAACTGGGGAACCGAGGAATAGGTGATCCACGTTCCTTCTTCGCTTCTTCGCTTCTTCAGTTCTTCAGTTCTTCAGTTCCTCCAAGTCCCTACTGCCTTTCCCTGGCCTGATGCATCAGCAGCGCCGCCTCGGTGCGGTTGCGCACATTGAGCTTGGCGAGCACCCTGGTCATGTGATGCTTGACCGTCTTTTCCTGCAGCGACAGCCGGGCGGCGACCTCCTTGTTGCTCAATCCTTCCGCGACCAGTTTCAGGATCTCGGCCTCGCGGCCGGTGAGCTGGCTGAGCGGATCGGGCTTGCTGCCGGTAGGCTGCAGAAGGTCGGACAGCAGCCTCGCCGAGAGGCTCGGCGATACATAGCTCTGGCCAGTGGCGACATCGCGCAGGATCTCGGCCAGCGCCTTGGAGCCGACGCCTTTCAGCACGTAGCCGCGTGCGCCGGCCTTCAGCGCCTGGGCGACGTCGCCGTTGGTTTCCGACACCGTCAGCATGACGATCTTCTGGTCCGGCATCGCTGAAAGTATGCCGGCGAGCGCGTTGAGGCCGCCGCCGGGCATGCTGATGTCGAGCAGAAGAATATCGGGCGTGCTGGCGCGCGCTAGCCTTTCGGCGTCCTCGGCGCTGGCGCCTTCGCCGACAAGTTCGAAGCCGCCGATTTCGCCGAGGCTGCGCGCCACGCCCTCGCGAAACAATGGGTGGTCGTCGACTATTGCAATGCGGATGGATGTGCTCACGGTTGCTCCTCGACAGACAAGGTGATCCCCAGTCTGGTTCCTCCCGGGCCGGACAGCGTTTCGAACTGCCCGCCTATGCTTTCTATGCGTTCCCTGAGGCCCGCAAGCCCAAGGCCCTCGCTTCGGGCCGGGTCGAACCCGGGGCCGGTGTCCAGCACCTCGACCAGGAGCTTGCCGCCCTTCGTCGTGGCCCTGACCTGCTGGCCCTTGCCCTTGCCGTGACGGTAGGCATTGTTCAGGCCTTCCTGCACGAAGCGATAGATGCTGATCTTTTCCGAGGTTCCGAGTTCCGGCAAGCGTTCGGGCAGAATTAACAACACCTTGGTGTCGGAGCGGCGCTCGTGCTCGGCCACGGCCAGCCGCAAAATGTCGGCGATGGCCTGGGTTTCGATCTGCGGCAGCACCAGCCCGTTGCAGATGCCGCGTATCTCGCGCATCGCTTCGCCGAGCGTCTTGTGGATGCCGGCGATCTCGGCTTCGCGCAGCGTGCTCGATGTAGCCGGATCGACCAGCACCGGGCTGTCCATCCTGAGCGCGGCGAGCGCCACCAGTTGCGCCGGGCCGTCATGCAGGTCGGCCCCGATGCGCCGCAGATACCGCTCGTTGATGGCGGCGGCGCGGCGCGAGGCGCGCTGCACGCGCTGACGCAGCGACGAGTTCTGCGCCAGCGCCGTCTGCAATTCGGAAACCTTGGCCTCGAGCGCAGCCTGCTGCGTGACGATGGTGCGGCTGCCGCGGAAAACGATGCCCGAGAGCAGGGCAAGCGCTGCCGCCGTGGCGGCCGCCACCACCAGCCAGCTCCACAACAGGGCGGAGTGCAGTGATTCCTCGAAGTCGCCGGACAATTCGTAGAATTCGGTGACGGCCACGACCTCGCCTGACCACGGTTCGCGCACCGGGTTGTAGATTTCGAGCAGCGGAACGCCCATCGACCGTTCCTTGTCGTCTTCCTCGTCTTCGAGCCTGTTGTATTTGACCGTGACGTTGCCGGCGAAAGCGGCAAGGAGGTTGGCGTTGGGCTTGACCTGCCTGCCGATGAGGCTGGCGTCCTTTGAATAGAGGATCGTGCCGTCGCGCCGCCACAGCTTGAACGATACCAGCCGTTTGCCAAGCGCGCCTTGGCCCAGTGTCTCGTCCAGCGCCCGCTTGACGGTGTCGTCGAGCTCCTGGCTCTTGCGCATGTCGGGGAGCAACGGCGCGATCACGCTGTCGACATAGAGCGCGGTGGTGGCGGCGGAATTGTGCATGACGCCGTCACGGATCTGCGATGTCACCCAAAGCCCGACCACGAGCATCACGGCCAGAAGGCCGATGCCGCCCGCGATCACGAACTGCCAGGCCAGCGAGAGCCTGCTCCAGACCCGTGCAAATCGCTTTAAATACCTCCCAAACATCGGCCCCGCTCACCCACCCGCCTGCGAGAGTATAGGCGAGGGAAGGCAATTGCGACACCGACCTTGGTCCGTGCCCATGGGGAAGGTTAATGGTGGTCGGTTTGCGCGGGCACGCCGGAGGGCGGGGGTATATGCCTCGCCGTATGCGGCGACACACGATAGCAGCCCTGGGCGCGCGCGGTCTTTCCGCCGGTTGTTGTAGATGCAGATATATGGCGGCGGACCTGTCGGATGGCCCGGTTTGCAAACCGTCGAGATCGGCAGGCCGACAACTCTATCCCGATGGCGAGGCGCGAAAGTCTCAGCAAAATTTGCCCCCAAAAGAAGTCGGGGCCAAGGTCTTGATGGGTCGAACAACCGCCGCCTATACGATGGACATCACCTTGCTGTGCTTGGCAACACAGTATGGACGGCACAAAAAAGCATAAAAGAAACCAGCGGTTGTCGATTTTTGAGCTCGATGCGTTGCGGGAAGCTTTCAGGCTGTCCGTTCGGGAGAACGACGTCACCGAAGCGCAATGGGCGCAGCACGCCGAGCTTTTCGTCAAAAGAACGCTCCAAAAAGGCAGCCGCCCTACGCAGGCTTGAGCATTCTAGCCGCTCGGACCTTTGCGTTGCTGCATAGGACCTCAGCCACAATTGCGGGCGCAACGGGAAACGGACACTCTGTCCCTGCGCCGGCTCCCCCAAGGAAACCCAAAAGCCGGTGCCTCAGCCCGGCTTGCCTGTCAAAGAGCCGTACTCTTTTACCGCCAAGGCAAGCCGGGCTACCCCAACTGCCGATTCCAGCCTTCCTCACATGCTCGATATCGCCTGAGCTCCGGTGCCGAAGAAGTGCTCGCCGCGATGCCGGTAGCCGCGCCAATACATTGCAAGGCGCCAAGGCTCCGGCGACCGATCGTCCACTTTCGAGGGAACGAAAAGCGGGGTAAGCGCGTTTGTTGATGCGATGTCGGGGACCCCTCATCATCACAAGGCCGAAAGGTCCTTTCAGGCTTCGATTGCCGAGGCGGAGCGCCTGGCGCGTGCGCGAAAGAATGCCAGGCTGAAGGACCTTCGCACCCACGCTTCGTGGCTGGTGCTCGATCCGCAGGCGCATTTCCAGGAGGAGATCGACTGTTCGGCACTGCTCGGCGACCTGTCGATCCGAAAGCTCACCGGCGACGGCTAGAACTCTACGGGACGGCTAGAACTCTACGGCAGGGCTCTCAGGCGGGCTGCAGCGGGGAGACGGTATCCGCTCGCGATATCGCGACCAGCCGCGCAACCGCCAGCGGCGTCATGAGAACGAAGAACGCTGTGATATCGAAGAAGATCGACCGAGCCAGATCGAACCCGCTATGATCGTAACACACTGCAAATTCCATCACGCCCAACCCCTTTTATCCCACCCCATGCGCATGTCGTCTCACATGCTCGATAAGCATGATCCTGATCTGCAACAAATACAAGGTGTTGCTAATTAATGGTCAACGTACACGGTCGCTGACGCATCGGCGGCCAGGTAGAGTGCAATCGACCCGGTCCGGGTCGAGCCCAACGGGAAACGCCTAGGCCGGCTTCGGCCAGAACAGCCAAGCGAGCGCCAGCGCCGCCAGCGCCCAGAGCGCGATCATGAAGGCCAGGCCGGCCTTGCTGACCGGCTTCTCGCGTCGCCTGGCTTCTTCCCGGAATTCCTGCATCAGATCGGCGGGGACCAGCTTGACCGCCAGCATGATGCCGAGGGGAACGATCAGCAGGTCGTCCAGATAGCCGATGACCGGGATGAAGTCCGGGATGAGATCGATGGGGCTCAGCGCATAAGCCGCGACGGCGCCCGCGGTTGCCTTTGCGTACCAGGGCACGCGCGGATCACGGGCGGCAAGCCAGAGCGCCACCACATCGCGCTTGATCCCGCGCGCCCATTGCCTTGCCGAGTCGAGAGCCGACATGCGCCTATATACGGGTGTGCGGGTCGTCAGGCCAACCGACGATCGACGGCGCGGCCTCTCAGGCGCAGTCCTTCAGCTCGACAACCTCGACGCCGAGGCGGAAAGCCTGACCGTCGGCATAGGAGCGCGCATACTGCTCGGCTTCGAAGGGGAAGATGAGCGTCGTGCCGTAGGCGGTGACGCGCACCGTCCACTTCTGGCCCCTGACGAGTTCAACGCCGTGAAGCTTGGCCGTCACCATCTCACCTCCTCAGATCCGGCACGCTCGCAACATCCGCATAACGTCGCGAAAGTCATTTGAGTACAAATAATCCGACTTAGTCGTGTCGTTACGGTGTCGATTCCGACATTGGGTCGTTTGCGTCCGTGAAATGGTTCACCGACAACGGCATTTTTCTGCTGCCGGCTGCGGGCAGGCGGAGATCGTCGCGCGGAACCGCGACGGTTCCGGCGGGTTAGAGTCCTAGAGCAATTCCAGGAAAAGTGTGTAACGGTTTTCCGTCCGGAATTGCGTAAAAACAAAGAGATAGAGCGGTTCTGCGTTTCCGTGAAACGCTCTAGTTCGCAAGGAGATCGCCATGATCCGCAAACTGAAATCCGGCGAATACCGGCTCTATTCGCGCAAAATCGATCCCAGGACCGGCAAGCGCCGCAATCTCGGCACCTTCAAGTCACGCGAAGCGGCTGAGAAACACGAACGCGAAGTGCAGTATTTCAAGCGCCACTAAAGCAATCCACCGTTTCACGGCGGGAGAATCGCGCCTCAGCCGCCAGTTTCACCCATGCGGTTTCGCCGGGGTGCGCGGGCGAGGGTGGCCGGGCACGTTCGACCCGATATGGTCGAGGTCGCACCGTCTCACCACCATCTCGACCGACTCGGTGTCGACGGTCACGCGCCCCAGCACCTGCACCGTCGTGCGTCCGAGATCCTCGTCGACATGGACGACGTCGCCCTCAAGTCTGAGTTTGTCGCCTGCCTGGGCATTCGGCTCGACCATCGAATAGCTATGGCCGTCGCCGTCGAGCTTCAGCGTCACGCGGCCGTCGACGCGCTCGACCACCGTGGCGATCAGGGCCACCCTGTCGCCTACCTCCACTGCCGGCCGTTTCATTGCCGCCTCCTTTCTCCACTCCGTGGGCTTTCACCGCCGGAGCCGGCTAACGACAGGGTGAGTGCCGGCAGCCGCTGAAATAAACGGGAAAACAGGCGTTTGGTTGCCGCCGGGCTGCCTGTCGCCGCGGCGAGGCCGGTCACATCTGGCCGATCACATGAAGCCGGGATTTCGCGGCAGATACTGTTTCCAGTCGCCATAACCGGGCGATGCCATCAACAACATCGGGAAGGCGATGCGCATGCCTCGATCGACCGCAAGGCTGAGCGCGCTGTCGCATGTGCCCGGCAGGAAGGCCGATACCTTTTCGGCCGAACGATCCGCCGCCAGCCTCAACGCAGTTGCAAAGGCATCGCGAAGAATGTCGGGCCGCATCACCGCCAGAGGGCCGATATGCCCGCTGGCACTGATGTAGCTGTAGCCGACGGGATCGTTGCCGGCGCAGAGCAAAACCCCGGTCGTCGCCGGATCGGTGCGCAGGTAGCGGCGATGCTTTTCTCGCGAAACGCCCGGCGCGCGGGTATCGATCTCGACAAGTTTTTCCATCGTCGCGGCGCTGCCGCCTATTTCGACGGCGCGCAACGGCGATTCCGGCAATGCCTGCGTCACCCGTTCGCGCGCAGCACTGAGAACGTAGATCGGCATTTTGGGATACAGGCCATGCCGCATATAAAGTCCCTGCTAGATACGAGCTGAAGAAGCAGCTCACCAAATATCTGTGAGGCGTTGATGTGGAAAAAAGTTCTGGACTGGTTCGGCTTCGGTTCGCACGGACATGACCATGGCCGGCATGGCCACGATCATCATGGGCCGCATGGCCATACGCATGGCGTGATCGACGCGACCATCGCCACCACCGATCGCGGCATATGGGCGATCAAGTGGTCGTTCGCAATCCTGGCGATCACCGCCGCCTTGCAAATCGCTGTCGTCGTGGTCTCGGGCAGCGTGGCGCTGCTTGCCGACTCCATCCACAACATCGCCGACGCGACCACTGCCATACCGCTCTGGATCGCTTTCGTGCTGGCGCGACGCAAGCCAACCCGCACTTTCACCTACGGCCTCGGCCGGGTCGAAGACCTTGCCGGCATAGTCATCGTGCTCATCATCCTGGCGAGCGCGGTCGTTGCCGGATATGAAGCGGTCAACCGCCTGTTGAACCCGCAACCGGTCCAGTTCCTGGGCTGGCTCGCCGCGGCCGGCATCATCGGCTTCCTCGGCAACGAGGCGGTAGCCGTGTTCCGCATCCGCGTCGGCCGCCGGATCAACAGCGCGGCCTTGATCGCCGATGGCTATCATGCCCGCACCGACGGGCTCACCAGCCTCGCCGTCGTTGCCGGCGCGATCGGCGTCCGGCTCGGCTATCCGCTGGCGGACCCGATCATCGGCCTGCTCATCACCGTCGCCATCTTCGGCATCGTCTGGCAGTCGGCGCGCTCCGTGCTGACACGCATGCTGGATGGCGTCGAGCCCGGCCTCATCGATGAGATTCATCATGCCGCCGAACATGTGGTCGGGATCGAGAAAGTGGTCGACGCGAAGGCCCGATGGCTCGGCCACAAGCTGCATGTCGATGTCACGGTCGCGGTCAATGATGGGCTCCTGCTTGCCGCCGCGAACAACATAGCCGCATCGCTGAAGACAGAGCTCTTCGCCCACATTCCCGCGCTCGACGTCGCCACGGTGCGCTTTGCCGAGCCGCAAGCCGAGGGCGGTCACCATCACGCGCCCGATCCGTTCCTGGTGTCGGGCAAGCTCGCCAGCGGGCTGCTCGAAATCGTCGATACGCCACAGGGCGAGCGCATGCGGCTGCGCCTTTCGCGTCACGCCGAGGGCCTGCGGGCGAATGTCGCCATCGAAAGGGCGGACGGCGCGGTCGAGCGCCTGCCGCTGTCTCCGGTCGGCGGCGATCACCACTATCTGCAAAGCCTGATCGCGCCGGCCGAACCGCACGAATTCAGCGCCAGCTTGCAACTTGCGGCCGGCGCCGACCGCGAGGATTTGCCCTTCGCCATGGCCGAGCCGGAAGACCATCACCACGAGCATGCGCATGAATGATACAGGCACTCTTTGAGTATCTGCGTGAAATCTGCCATCCTTCCCGCAAGCGGGTCGGTCTCATCGCTCCTCAGGCGGCTTGATGTGGCGGAAAGCCCAGAGCAAGGCTAAGTCATAGAGGATCTTGAGGGCACCACAGATCACCAGCGGCCAGGCTTCGAACCCCGCAGCAAATAGCGCCCCGGCGATGGCCGGGCTCGCCGCTGCTGCGAGACTGCGTGGAACCGACGTGACGCTCGCCGCCGCAGACCGCTCCGGTGGCGTCACGACTGCCATTACGTATGAGGAGCGGGTAGGCACGTCCATCTGAGACAGCGCTGCGCGTGCGAGAAGAAATGCCAGGGAGACGTCGAGATTCGGCACCAAAGCGGCCAGGATCAAGCAAATGCTCGAGGGGATATGAGTGAACACCATCGTATTCACAAGCCCGATGCGGTTCGACAGCCATGCGGCGGCCGGAAATGAAGCCGCCGATAAAACACCCGACCAGAAAAAGAACAACCCGGCGGCCGACAGCGAAAGCCCGAACTTGCTGAACAGCCACAAAGCGATGAGCGACTGCACGGCAAAGCCGCCGGCGAAAGCGTCGATGCTGAACAGGGCCGCCAGCTTGTAGACGATGACACGCGACGGCCCAAGCGCCGCGGCGGGCCTCTCCTGAGGAGAGGTTTCCGGACCAACCGGAATGCGCGCGTACACCAGCCCGCCCGCCACACCAAGGACCGCGTAAAGAACGAACATTGCCTTGAGCGCCGTGAGCCGCGAAATCCCGGCCGTTACCAGGAAGTCGGGGCTGGTTGCGGCAAGGGCGCCGAACGCTGCCGCCAGCGCACCCAACAGGCTGTAGCGCGCGAATGCCTTCGTGCGGTCCGCATCCGCGACGAGCCGCGACAAGACGGCGTGCTCCAGCGGAACAAAGATGCTGACGCTTCCCGATGAAGGATTGATCGTGCCCATGAATGCCACGAGCAGAACAAGTGCATAGGTGCGTGGCTGCGTATAGGCCAGCCCGGTTGCGATCATCAGGCCGGATGCAGCCAAAAGCAGGGTGCGCCGGTCTGCGCGCACCGCCAGGAACCCGATGCCGAGCGTCAATAGCGCCGAACCCAGGAGGGCAACGGTCGCGACGACACCGATCTCGAGCGGCCCGAGTCCGATCGCCGCCAGATATACGGGCAGGAGCACGGCGGCAAAGCCGTCGCCAAAATCCCTGAGGGCCCGCGCCGCGTATATGTCCGCAGCGCGGCCGCCGTTCCTTTCGTGGCTTGGCTGCTCGGCACCGCCCGGGCCAATATAGCTCCCTTCGGAGTTTTGAAGGGATTGTGTCAAAGGTCAGCTGCCCGTCCTTAGGTGCACTTGATCGAGCGCGAGTTTCAGCCCCTTGGCCAACTTGCCAACGTCGTCATTTGCCCAGAAATGCATGAAGAACAGCCGGGGTTGGTCGTCGAGCATGTGGTTGTGCACGGCAGTCACCTCTATCCCGCTTTCGCGTAAGGCTCGTAACACCGGATTCACTTCAGAGGCGATCAGAACGAAGTCGCCGGTGATCGCGGCCTTGCCACTGCCGGTGGGCTGGAAGTTGATGGCAATCGCAGAGCCCATTGCGTCCGGCACCTCCATTCCATCGTCCTTGACGGTCTCCGCGCGCGGGATGCTGACCTGATAGACCCCGCCATTGACCTTGCCCTTGCGGCCAAGCGCCTGGTCGATGATCGACGTATCGAGATCAATCGCCTTCGAAGCAGCGGTGGCGCTCGCCGGCGCCTCGGAAAGCGGCGTCGCACTCTCCTGCAAGGCCGAATGCAGCGCAGCGGCCAACTTTTCCGGATCGCCATGCCCCAGGACGTGCATGTACATCGTCTCCGGCTGGGCCCTCCGCAGGTGGTTGTGGAGCGCCGTGATCTCGATGCCGCTTTCAATCAGTTTCATCATCACGGGGCTGATCTCTGGTTCGGTCAACACGAGATCGCCCATCACCATGACGTCGTGATCGCCCATGGCTTTGAATGCGAGCCACGAGCCGAGCGCCAAGGCCGGTTTGAGTTCCACGCCGTCGACAGTGACTTTCAGGTTGGAACGAGGCAGCCCGACCCGGTAGACGCCCCCTGATACCTCTGTGCCGGATTTCCCGAGTGCCTGCGCGACCGCCTTCCAGTCAGGCGCAGCCAGGGAAGGCTGGGCAAGTCCGAGGGAAGCCGCAAACGCGAGACCAGCTACGATTTTCGCATGCATGATTTGCTCCTGTGCTCAGCCCCAGGTGCCCAATTGGAAAACGTCTGCCGTTCCGAAATGCCATTGCGCTCGCGGAATTGTGATAGGCACTCCGCCCGCTTTGTCGCCGATGGCGAAGCTTTCGGAGACGAACATGATTGGCGATTGTGGGTCCGTACGTCGGATGGAGGGCGACCCTTACGCCGGCCGGTTGCTGCCTGTCAGGCGACGCGTTTGCGCGGTGCGCCGGAGATCGACCTGCCGGCGGCGATCATGGCGGCAACTGTCGCAACGAGCACCGCCAGGCTCGGCATGTGGAAGAAGATGTCCCGCCAGCGCGGCTCGATGACCGCGCCGGTGCTGAAACTCTCGCCGCTGAACTGGCACAGGATCCAGGACGCGCCGCTGCGCACCATGTCGGCGTCGATGTCTGAGATCAGCGCCTTCGCCTCGCGCGCGGCTGACGGCATCGTCGCCATATAGGTGAGCAGCGCCTTGGCGGTGGCGAGATAGGCGTGGCTGCATTCGTTGAAAGGGCTCTCTTCGTCGCCGAGGCTTCCCGGCATCAGGCCCCACAGGCAGTAGGTGTATTGCAGGTTGCCGTGATTGTAGAGCCGCCGGAAGGTCGGATCGGTCACGGTCTGGCGCTGGGCGAGGTCGAGGATGTCGCCGCGATAGCGCGCGATCACCGCCATCTGGCCGTGGGTCAGGCTGGGGATCTGGATGCCGGGGGGAGGCGGGACCGACGACCAGCTATGCGTTTCGGCTGGTGCCGCCGCAATTATGATCACCAGGGCGGTCGCCAAAAAGAAATTGGCCGCCAGGGTGTAGAACCGTGGCCGCCAACGCATCGTATGTCAGGCGTAACGGCGTGCCGGGCCGCGCTGGTCGCGCACCGCGACCACGCGCTCGGCTACCGCGCCGAAGCCGAGTCCGACGACGGTCCACAGCACCAGCTGGATGCCGAGCGACGCGACGCGGAATTGCCACAGCACGGTCGCCGAGAAGTTTTCCGGCACCTCGTTGATGTCGGGAAGTGCTGCCTTCACCAGCGCGAAGACGACGAGGAAGGCGAGTGCCCCGACGATTGAGGCGTTCCAGGCGCCAAGCCGGTTCCACAGCCGCTGCGCCAGGCCCACCGCCGCCACCATCGCCGCGATCGAGATGACGATCATGATGAAGAACAGCTCGGTGCGGTAGCCGATGGTCTCGGCATTGCCGACCGCGGGCGGGTTCGCCGGGTATTTGAGGCCGGGCACCACGATCACGGCAAGGAAGCCAAGCAGCGCCAGCAGCGCCGAAGTGCCGCGCGGGCCGAGCGAGCCCAGCCGGCCATAGGCATAAGCAAAGACCAGCGAGAACAGCCCGCCGAGGGCGGCGCCATAGACCAGCACGCCGGTCGCCAGGCCAATGCCCGCCTGCGTGGCGCGGCTGACCATCTCAGGCTCCGGCGCCTCGCCGGCGGCCTGGGCCTGCTGTTCCTCGAAGGCGATCGCCCTGTCGACCTGCGGCTCGCCATAGATGCGGGCAAAGGCGAATGCCAGAATCCCCGCGACCAGCCCGACAAGCATGCCGCGCAGCAAAAGTTTTCCGACCATGTTCAAAACCCCTTTGGAGCAATTCCGGGAAACTGCGTAGCGGTTTTTCCGTCCGGAACTGCGCAAGACCAAAACTTAGGGCGGCTCAGCGTTCGCTGAACCGTACTAGTGGCAGGGGAAGCCGAGCAGGTGGCGGCCGTCATGCACGAACTCGTGCACATAGCTGCCGCGGATCAGCGACGTGGCGCCTTCTTCCGCGCCGACGAAATAGATCGCCAGCATCAGCAGCAGCCCGCCGAGGATGGCCCAGGGCAGAAGCTCGCGGACCGGAATTGCAACCGGACCGTAGCTGGGGGCGAAAGTGGTGTCGGACATATTGACCTCCCGTGGGATACTGCGTCCCGTTGATCGAACAATGCTGCGGAATAAGGCCTGACTTTCGGCTGGTGCCGATCACAGTGGCGCGACCGTGCCGGACTCGCACCGGCTTCCAATCCCGTATAGCGCTAAAACACTTGTCAGCACTTCGTTCGCCTGTCAACGACATGTAATGGCGGCACGGCTTCGTGAGGCCTATTTTTCGCTGGGCCACGGAGTTTTTCATGCTTGCCCGCCTGACGATGATCGCAAGCGGTGCGACGCCCGGCATGCGCAAGGGCCGCTTTCCGAAGGACGAGGCGCCGGAGCCGCGGGTTCTTGAGCGTGCGGGCGCGCTGGCCGCTTCGCTGCGCCGCGCCGATCGCGTCTGGACAAGTCCGGCGCTTGCCGCGCGGCGGACGGCCGAGGCGCTTGGCCTTGACGCCACGGTCGAGCCGCTGCTTGCCGAGCAGGATTTCGCGCGTTGGGCCGGCAAAAGCTTCGAGGAGGTGCAGGCCGGGGATCCGGAAGGCATGGCGGCCTGGTTTTCCGATCCGGACGCAGCACCCCATGGCGGCGAATCGCTTGCCGCCGTCGCCCGGCGCGGCGCCGCGCTCATGGAGCGCCTGGCCGGCGAGAGCGGCCACACCGTCGCGCTCACCCATGCCGTGCCGATCCGCGCCGCCATGCTGCATCTGCTGGGCGCGCCGCTCTCCTCGGTCTGGAAGATCGACGTCGAGCCGCTGTCGCTCACCGAGTTTCGCAGCGACGGCCGCCGCTGGGTGCTGCATGCGAGCGGGATCACGGCCAGCTGATCCCAAGTCGAGCCTGGGCTTGGCCGAGCAGTTTGCGGCGAAGTGTGAAATGCTTCTCAGTTCGCAATACGGCCCTGCTGTAATCTCGCGCCTGAGGGAGCGCGCGCAAGACGCCGTACGTTCAAGGCGGGAATATTCGCCGGCGCCACGCGGCCGGGCGGCTTCGCAATCCGGCGGCCTGCTGTCGCGTTAGTTGCGGCATTCCGATCGAACGGGCAGAAACAGCTGACGGAATTACAGTCGACGAAGGCGACCGGGATTAGCCTATAGTTTTTCCTGAAGCCCTAGGTTATGCTTATTGAGGAGGACAATAATATAATAGTTTGCCGGGGGGCCGATCTGTGAAGCGTTTCCTTTGGATTCATTCGCTTTTTATTGTTTTTCTAGCTGTGCTGCAGGGTTGCATGGCGGATCCGACAAAACATTATGTCGGTATTCCGCCGGTCATCGACGCGGCAAGCGTCGAGCAATCCAGCGGCCGCATCAACCGCATCATGAACGCCTTGGCGCGCGATACCGGCGGCGGCACCTATTACGACTTGACCGAGGCCGGGTTCAACTATGTCGACGATCGCTGCATGGAGTATTTCAGCGAGCTTTTCTATCTGAACAGACGCCGTGAAGCGACCAAGGCCGGCCTCAACGCCTTCAGCCAGACCACCAACGCCATTCTGGCCGCTTCGGGCGCCTCGTCGCTATCGATGGCCGCCGTCACGCAAGCCTTCGGACTGGCCTCCAACCTGACCGACATCGCCGCGGGCACCTATCTCTACCAGCTGCCGCCAGCCACGACGCTGACCTTCGTGCGCAAATTGCAGGGCGCCTATCGCGACGCGGTTGCCGCCAAGGCCAGCCAGATCAACACGTCGACCGCCTCCTATCATCTGATCCAGGATTATCTGTCTTTGTGTCTGCCGCCGGTGATCGAGGCGAAGCTCGTCGAGCATGTCGCGGACGCGGCGGCGACCCCGGTCAAGGGCGGCTCGATCTCGAACATCGAGATCGACGTCAGGACCAATTCGCCGCTACCGCGCAAGCCGGAAATCATCCAGGAGGTGAGGGCACCCGCCAAGCCCCCAGTCAAGCCTGTGGTGGAGCAGACCAATACGATCGGGTCCTTTGAGCGGACGCTCACCCATGTTCGTGTAGCAAGCATCCAGCGCGCCCTCTGCGTCTCGCCGGCCGATGGTGTCCTCAACGACGCCACGCGAACGGCGGTCGACGAATTCTTCCGCGGCGTGCAGCAAGGCGCCAGTGGCGTCACCTATCCCAGCGCAAGTCAGAATGGCATCCGCAGCGTGCACGACGCGATGCTGCTGAAAGCGGAAAAGAGAATCGGAACCTGCATCCCGTCTCGCGACACCAGCGCCTTTGAAATCGGCAGAAAGTTTATGTGACCGGCTTCGCGCCGATCGCCTGAAATCCAAGACACGACACGCATTCCACGGGGGAACACGCATGGCTGTCATGATCGACTCGCGCACGCTGGCCGGCAAGCCGGTGGGTAATTTGGCAGGCCCGTCACTGGGCATATTCGTGAAAACGGGTGCCAAGGTGGAGGTCCTGAGCGAGCTGCCGCCGGACTTCATCGAAATCAAGGTGCTGGATATGGCTGGACAGCCAACCGGCTGGGTCACCGACGACGCTGTCGACAAGAATGCCGGCGAGTTGCCGCCGGTCGATGGCGCCACACTGGCAAGCGTCGCTGTCACCCATGCCGATGCGTTTGGCGTCAACGGCCACTTTCTCATTGCCTATGCGCATATGCGAAGCGGATTCAAGCCGAGCGGCTTTCCCGGCGGCGAGCAGGGGCCATTCGGCCTCAGCGCCGTGGAATGGGCCTATTACGGCGCCCGCGACGATCTCGGCATCGAGCTTCCCGCCGAGGCGCTGAACGAATGGCGCTCGCAGAGCCTGGTGTCCGCGGCGCGCCTGATGGTCGTGCAAAATATGCTGACCGAAGCCGCCGGCCGTGCGCCGAGCTGGGCGGAGGTCGCGCTGGCTCTGATGTGCGGACCGGCTGCGGTTGCCGCCGCCATCAAGGCGCCGGCAAGCAAGGTCACCGATCTCGTGGCCGCGGACGCCGCCGGCGTCGACGCTGCCAGCATCGCGGCGCGGTTTTCCGAATTCGTCGATGGCCAGACGGCCGCCGGCGCGGCAGAGAAGATCGCCGTCAAGCTGCAGGCCTCGGCCGACGTCACGCGCGCGCTCGTCCAGGCGCTGGTGCCCGACGATGGCTCCGGATCCTCGACGGTGAACGACAGCAACGACCAGGCGAGTACAGGCGCTGTTACCGGCACCGGCAAGCTGATCGACATCTCCGACACCGACCTCGATGCGCTGGCGCGCGTCGCCAAGAGCGAGGTCGGCCATTTCGGCCAGTATGGCCAGGATCAGTTGGAAGGCGGGCTGGCGGCGGTCGTCGACACCATCTTCAACCGCGTCGCCCATGTCGCTTTTCCGGGCAGCATTCAGCGGGTGATCGATCAGAAGAAGCAGTTCTCCGCCATCAACCCGCTCGGCACATGGTCGAAGCTGCCGGTAGCGGGGCCGGCCATCTTCGACATCGTGCGCGGCCATGTGGAGGCCCGCGCCGGCGGCAAGGCAAGCATCATCAAGAGCGGGCTCAACTTCCTCAATCCTTTCATCTCCAGCGCGTCGGCGATGAACGACTGGGGAAAATTCGTCGTCGCCCACGCCGTGGCGAAATTCGGCAATGAGGCAAGACACGACGTCCATTTTCACGGCACGCGACCTGGCGGCGGCCAGCCGGGAGAATATGTGCTGAAGCGGGGCGGGCAATCCTTCCAGTTCGGGCCTGACGGCCAGCCGGAGGCGCCGGCAGTCGCCGGCGCCTCCACCGGTACTTTTACGGCCACCGGCACCTCGCAGGCGGCGACCATCCAGGCGCGCCTGATCGAGAATGCCCTTGCCGAGTGGAACTTCTTCGAGCAGGGCAACCGCCAGGAAACCGATGATCCGCAGTTCCGTCGCATCGGTACCTACTGGCAGTCTGTGGGTCAGGATTTCGACGGTCGCTCGCTGATACCCGGCAGCAAACCCGGTACGATGGTCAATCCACCCTGGTCGGCCGCATTCATCTCCTACATCGTCAGGATATCGGGCGGCGGCGACCGCTTCCAATATGCTCAGGCGCACGCGATCTATGTCCAGGATTTCGTCGCCGGTCGTCCGGGCGGCCTATACGAGGCGATGCGCCCCGAGCATTACGCGCCGCAGCCGGGCGATCTCGTCCATGCCGGTCGCGAAGGCGCCAAGCGCTTCGATTTTGACGCCGCGCGCGAAGCCTTCAAGGCCGACAAGCGTTACGCCTCGCATTCCGATCTGGTGATCGAAGTCGACCTAAACAAAGGCGTGGCCATAACCATAGGCGGCAATGTCAGCGAGACTGTGGCCAAGAAGCGGCTGAAGCTCAATGGCGACGGCACGCTGAAGACGCGAAGCGACAGCGTCGGCGTTCTGCCCTGGATCGCCGTGCTGCGCTGCGTGGGCTGACAGGGTGCGCAATCATGAGGCCGCGGATATTCGCCAGCCTGGACAGAGGCATCGGGCAAGGAACACGCGATTGGCTAGAATCGATTTCGTTTGACGCAAACGAAAGACTGGAGACGAAATAAACTTCGGCGAAGCCGTAAGCGAGAATTTCTTGCCTATAGAGAGCAGGGCTGTGTCGATAGGTGCCAGGAAAATCATGACAAAACTTTTAAACGATATGTTCATTCGCAGGTTGGCGCAGATATTCTTGCTTTCAATTGGGTTGATTATAGTAGCAATATGTGCGTTATTTGTGGTTCTGGCTATACAATATAATGTTTCTGGATTTGAGGTTCAGAAAGACGCGTGGAAATATGTGTTCATGCGGGTCGTCTCGTTCCCGTTCGACAGCAGTCTGGGGACATTCATCACAGGATTGAGCGCGATCATCCCGACCATGCTGGCGTCGGTATGCTTCAAGGTTCGTACCGACGTCACGCCCTTCAAGTCAGGTCCCGACCTGAACCGGACAGGGCATGTTTTCGTGCTCATCCTGGCGCTTGGCATTGCCTTGTCTGTTGCGGCTATTTTCCTGGTCAGCACCGAAGACCTTTCCAATGTCTTCACCGAGGCAACGAAGGACACGGCCCCTAAGCAGCTTCGGGGGCTGTTCGGTGCATTCCTGGCAATTCAAGGTACCTATCTCTCCCTGCTTGTGAAGGACAAGGACTGATATGCTGTTCGTGGGAGCACAACGGTTTCTGCTGGGCGTGGCCGGCGTCGCGATGGGCATCGGCGCTGCGTCGGCAGGAGACCTCACCGTCGACGTTTTTAGCCGCAGCCAGATCACGGCGACCGCCAGCGTGAAGTCGGACGACTCGATCTTGACTAAGAACGCAACGACCGGGAAGTGGACGTTCGACCTCAAGAGCGCGCCGATTATCAGCGTCCCGATCGAAGTGGATGTCGAGCAACCTCCGGCCGGCTTCCAGAGCGTTCCGATGAATTTCGCTCTGCCTTATTTCGCCGACAGATCCCGTCCATACCCGCTCGCGACCGCAGTCGCGAACGACAAGACAAACGACCTGGAGGGAGTTGGCCCCTTTCTCAAGGAGATGGGCCAATCGCAGTCGAGTTTCAGGAATTCCTATCTGCTTTTTCAGCGTGCCCGATTGCTCTGGAAGGCTCGTTTCGAGCAAATGCAGACAAGGGGTGAGAATGCCGACGACGTCGGCGTGGCTTACTGGCTCCTCTACGCGGCTGGCGATCTGGCCAAGAACTATTTTTATCAGCCTGACGATAAGGTGTGGCAGGCGGCGGACTGGATAACGGTTTTGCCGAACGAGCCCAAATTATACTCGCGCGTGCCAAGAGCCACGGTGGATGCCCTGCTAGAGCAACTGCGCCGCATCGACACCGCTTTTTATGAAATGGCCATCAGCCGGCTGGAGCAGGATCGCCAAACCAAGCGCGAGCTGACTTGCTCGCGCTTCGAGCGACTTAATACGGATTTCTCCGAGCTCACGGCTACCGAACGGGAGCGCATCGACGCAAGCGGCAAGCTGGCTCTAAAGGTGCAGGAGAATGTTACCTGGTGTGCGGCCCAACAGGTGATGGGAGGCGCCCAATCGCTTACCGACGAACAGAAAGCGACGTTGAAGGCGACGGCGAGCGCGGCTCGGGACGTGTTGGCTTCCGTCCCCCAGGAATCCCTGTCGGGACGAAACGCGAAATTTGTCCAGCAGAACCTGCAAATCATAGAATCGGTTGTCGGTGTTTCACAATAGCTGCCCCGCGGCCATCAGGGCTCCGAACTCGGGTTAACGCGCTTTGGGGATTGCGGCTGATCTGATTCCATGGGGCTCTCATGATTCGGAGGCCCGCCATGACCACTGTCGCCCTTGAAGGATTCGAAAAGTCCCGCCTGAG
>NZ_JAVIJF010000028.1:0-86729 GCF_033977145.1 Mesorhizobium montanum
GTAATCCGGACCGAACTTCATGCCCCACCGGCGGATTGTCTCATACGAAACCACGATCCCGCGCTCCAGCAGCATTTCTTCGGCCAGACGCTGGCTCAAGGGGAACCTGTAGTAAAGCCAGACTGCATGGGCGATGATCTGCGGCGGGAAACGATGGCGCTTGTAGCTGACGGTCGCGGCGTTCATGCCATGGTCTATGCCGCAAATCCCTGAACGCGAGTTAAGTCAATAACGCCCTGGCCGAACTCCGCCCAGCCCAAGCCGTTCGGCAGCACGCTGGGCGGGATGATGCGAAGGAAAGTCAATCAGAAATGGCATCAATCCCGGATCCGGTGACATTCCTTCACATTACCGCCACCTCGCGATTAGGCGGCTTGGACGAACCCGCTTCGCGGGAGAGGGCTTGCACGGAGGTCATTGATCAGACGGAAGCGAGGCATCCTGGCATGATTGGCCGGACGTAGCCGCCCGCATTCACAGAGGCTTGCTTGAGGCAAGGTGTGCTGCTGCCCACACGCGCAGTGTCACTCTCAAGGAGCCTTCAATGACGCCGCTTCGACTACGCATGATGAACGACATGCAGATCCGCAACCTGTCGCTGCATACACAGGACTCGTATCTGCTGCAGGTTTCGCAGTTTGCCCGTCATTTCGCAAAGTCGCCTGACTTGCTCGGGCCGGAAGATGTCCGCACCTACCAGATCCATCTGACAAATGAGAAGAAGCTGGCGCCGGGGTCGATCAGTGTGGCCGTTTCGGCGCTCCGTTTCCTGTATCGCGTCACGCTCGGCTTCGAATGGGATTTCGATCTGATCATTCCGTGTCCCAAGGTGCCGAAGACGCTTGCCGTCATCCTCGGCCCCGAAGAGGTGCTGCATTTCCTCGGCTGCGTGGAGAGCCTGAAGCACCAGGCGATCCTGACGACATGCTACGCCGCCGGCCTGCGCATTTCGGAAGCGGTGCACCTGAGGCCGGAGGCCATCGATCGACAGCGGATGGTACTGCGGGTCGATCAGGGCAAAGGCCAGAAAGACCGCTACGTCATGTTGTCGGCCCGGCTGCTGGAGACGTTGATCGACTATTGGCGAGCCCTGCGGCCGAAGACGTGGATGTTTCCCGGTGCCTTCGAGGACGTGCCAATAACAACCGGCGCGGTCGAACTTGCTTGTCGCAAGGCGCACCGTTTGTCGAAGCTCACCAAGCCTGTAACCCCTCATTCCCTGAGACATGCCTTCGCCTGTCACCTGCTCGAGGCCGGCACTGATCTTCGCACCATCCAGCTCCTGCTCGGCCACCGCAGCCTGTCGACCACCGCGCAATACCTGCGGATCGCAACCAGCAAGGTCTGCGCGGCGACGAGCCCGCTGGAGCTGTTGCCACGGCCGGTGCCCAAGCCGGCACCAGCGCTACCGCCCGAACATTTCTGACGGCCGTCCCATTATGGGGCGATCGGGTCCGGAGGTGGCGGATGTATTCCGTCGCTATGGTGCTGCATGGCGTGAGCAGCATGGGGCGTCGCTGTCGACCGAACGGCGCGCGGCCATGACTGCCATCGAGCGCTGCCGGACGGCGGCGCTCGGCGGCCATGTCGAACAATGCGATCGCTGCGGCGAGCGACGGATCGCCTATAACAGCTGCCGGTCGCGCAACTGCCCCAAGTGCCAATCGCTCGCGCGCGCGGATTGGGTCGAAGCGCGCCGGGCGGAACTTCTCGACACGCAATATTTCCATGTCGTCTTCACCGTGCCCGACGAGATCGCGGCGATCGCCTTCCAGAATCCCGCGGCGGTCTACGACATCCTGTTCCGCGCGACCGCCGAGACGTTGCGTACCATCGCTGCGGATCCCAAGCATCTCGGCGCCCAGATCGGGTTCTTCGCAGTGCTTCACACCTGGGGGCAAAACCTCTCCCATCACCCCCACCTCCACTGCGTCGTCCCGGGCGGCGGGCTGTCGCCGGACGGGAGCCGGTGGATAGCATGCCGTCCCGGCTTCTTCCTTCCGGTGGCCGTGCTCTCGCGACTGTTTCGCCGGCTGTTCCTGGAAGAGCTGCAGAAGGCCTTCACGGCCGGCAAGCTATGCTTCTTCTCGTCATTGTCGGGGCTCAGCGACGCCGCCGCATTCCGCCGTTATCTGAACCAGGTGCGCGGCATCAACTGGGTGGTCTTCGCCAAGGCCCCCTTTGCCGGTGCCGAGCAGGTGCTGACCTATGTCGGGCGCTACACGCACCGCGTGGCGATAGCCAACAGCCGCATCGTCGACATCGAGGACGGCAAGGTCCGTTTTCGCTGGAAAGACTACCGCGACGGTGACCGGCAGAAGGTGATGACGCTGGAGGCCGGCGAGTTCATCCGACGCTTTCTGGTCCACGTTCTGCCCAACGGGTTCAAGCGCATCCGATATTACGGGCTCCTGGGCAACCGCCATCGCAAGGAGAAGCTCGCCCGCTGCCGCGACCTGCTTGGGATGACGCAAGCCGATGCACAGGCCGAACCAAAAGACAGCGCCGACTATCGCGACAAGGTCGAGAAGCTGACCGGAAGATCCCTGCGCGAGTGCCCGACCTGCCACCAGGGGCTGATGGTATGCGTCGAGGTGCTGGAGCCGGCGGCGTCAAGGACCGTGCCATTTTCGGATACGTCATGACGAGCGGCTGCACGCAACCATCGCCGGTTCGACATGCTGCCCGCCGCGGCGGGCAACGGGCACCTTGTTGCCGGACTTGCCGAATTGGCTGGTCGACACTTCGTTCTTGTCGTCCTTGCGTCTCACGACGACGCGCTTTGACGTGGACTGTTCATCATGAGGCTGCGATTGGTTACGTGCCTCGGGCAAATCAGCGCCAGCATGCGCAAGGGCGAAGCATTCAAAACCCAAAGCAGAAACGTCGCGCCCACGGCTTCGTCCAACACGTTTTTAGCTTACCGGCGCAACTAATGCCGGCGCTCGCATGGGAGCCACTCACGACAGCGCCGCCAACCTAAAAACGCTCTCAAATATGCTCACCTGACCATATTCCGGCGAACCGGGACAGATGTTTTTGTGGGTGCTCACCGCGTCGGTCGCTCGAGGCATAATAGACCGCCGCCGGCGGCGCGGCGCCGCCGAATGACTGATCGTGGCGCACATACGTCCAGATACGGCCTGTTGTGCATTTGCTCTTTGCCAACACGCGGATTGCCGTGTCGTCGCCATGAAGGCTCGGCCGCGAACACATGAGCCTCGATCAGGTTGAAGATTGGCATGAGGGCAAAGGTCCCGTGACCAACCTGAAAGGCCAGTGTCGAGGTCGGCATGTCGATGCCCTCTCACTTGACTCGCGTGCTCTGCCGGTTGAGCGGGATGTGCATACCGAACTTGTCGAAGAGGATGGTCGCCAGCAGCTGTGGGCCGATGAAGCCGCGCGGCGTGACATGGAATGGCGCCGGCGGCTGGGTGATCGCCTCGCAATCCCGGCACGTAAATTTCTCCCGGACCGTTTCAATGACTTGAAGCGGCGCAGAATCTCCTCCAGCGTTCCGGTCACGTCCTCACCCAGCTTGGACAGCCGCGATCCGCCGCAGGCAGTGGGAGGCTCGATGACGACGCGCTCGCGCTCGATATTCTCTGGCCAGGGTTTACGCACCGGCCGCTTGCGCGTGAAGGAACGCACTTTCTGGGTCTTCGCCGCCGCGGCGGCTGCGGCAAGCTCATACTCGCTCGCCGACGTCGCGAGGTCTTGGAGTTGCAAGTCCAACTGCTCGATCAGCCTTGCCGTGCGCTCGGAGCGCTGCCCGTACAGATCGCGTTTCAGCCTCTCGATGCGCAGCTCGAGATGCGCAATCAGCGGCTCGTTGTCGGACAACATGGCCTGCGCGTTGGCGGCTTTCACCTGCCAGTTCCCAGCATCTGCGACAGCCACATCGCATTCAGCCTGCAGCGTCTCACGCTCGGCAAGCAGCGCCATATAGGCGCTGGCAAGATCCGAGGGCAGATCAACCGGCTTTGAAGTCATGCGCCGTTGAATCACATTTCCTTGTTTTTCAATTAAAAATACTACAAGCCCGGATTGGGCGGTATGTTTCCTGAGGATTCCGTCCGTCTATCCCGGACAACATTTAGCTCAGTTTTGCAGGATATACTGATACTACTTCGTCATCAACTGTTGACCAGATGAAGCGACCGCACTCGATCCTTTTGTAAAGGGAGAGCGCTCTGCGCGAATACCGAGCGACACTCGACGATGCAATCCGTGATCGATTGATCGCCATGACGGCCGATTTCAAAACTGTCTGGTGCGACCCCACCTTGCCGAACCGAGAACGCAAGCGGCTCCTTGCCTATCTCGTCGAGACATCACATTGCTCAAGTTCCAGGCCGAGGGAGAGACCCGGATCCACATCCGCTTCAGAGGCGGAAGGAACGACACTTTGACCACCCAGAACCCGAAATCCTCCGCACAGCAGGTAAAGACCCGGCCCGAGATAGTCGATTGCGGAAAAGTTCATCCATCACTCTTTGACCACAGTCATAAGAACTCTGCTATAGGAAAATCTTGTAACTTTGAACGGCGGGACCTCCCTTTTCATCATAAGAGAGATTTGAGCTGAAAGGAAGGGTCGCTCAGTGACGATGGTTCTACTCTCATACGACGCCCAATAAGAATGTCAGATACCCGAATATCTTTAGCGATCGAACCGAGACTTCCGAAGCCGCATGCCCCAATCAAGCGATTTTCGCGATTTAGGTGAAATGACATGTAGGCGTTTTGGGTTGCTCGTTGTACTTCCCTTGCCGCCATGGTCGGGATCCCGGCGATCTGCAAACTGCAGTCGAACTGATCTGACCAGAACCAGGGTACTGCGCTGTAGGTGATCGCAGCTCCCATCATATTCTTGGCCGCGACCTCCCCCTGGAGCCGAGCATTGTTCCAGGCCTCAAGCCGAAAACGCTGGTTTTCGAATAAAGAATGGGGAAATGAACAGCAATCGCCTGCGGCAAAGATATCCCCCTTTGACGTCTGCAGCCGTTCATTAACGACAATGCCATTGTCTATTCTTAGACCTGCCGCCTCCGCGAGAGCGACGTTTGGAATCGCCCCAATGCCAGCGATCACGAGATCTGCGCCGAACGGGCCGTCGCCTTCGGTTTGGGCAAGGGTTTGGCCTTCGTTGTGCTGGATTTGAGTAACTCTGACCCCACAGATTATTTGAACTCCTTCCTTGATGTGGCGATCGACGATCAGCGCTGCGACCTGTTCTGGAACCCCACGCGTGAGAATCCTGGCGCCTGCTTCCAAAATGGTAACATCTTTACCATTGCTGGCTGCAGTCGCCGCAATTTCCAAGCCGATAAAGCCGCCACCGAGGACAATTATCTTCCGAGCTCCAGCAAGAGCTTCTCTGAGCCGAAGGGCGTCGTCAAACGTGCGGAGCGTGAAAACCCTGGCCTTGCCTGCCAGCGGAACTGGCAGCGTGCGTGGCTCGGCACCGAGGGCCAGCAAAAGCTTTGAGTATCCGACCGAGCCTCCTGTTTTCAGGGCGATAAGATGCTCATCTGGCAAAATCCTGGCAACATGGTTGCGCACAAGAGTGATGTTGGCTCTGACAAAGTCAGGCCCGGTGAACAAGAACACTGGCTGAAAGTTGTCGGCCAGCAGTTCCTTCGACAGCGGGGGCCGCTCATAGGGTAAATGAACTTCATCGCCAATCAGTGTGATAGAGCCTTGCCAGCCGGCATTACGCAGCTCAAACGCTGCGGCAACGCCGCTCTGACCGGCCCCAACTATCACCATCCCGCTGTCTGCCACTCTAGGCTCCAGTTGCTACGGGCGCAGTCTCGTCGACCGCGGCCGTCCACAGATCCTCAATAGCCGCCTTGAGCGTGAGCGCCTCCTCCCAGCGATTCGTCGTGTCGTTTCCGTCTCGCCCGGTAATTGAGTAGGGCTTCGGGCCTAGTTCGCAGGTGAAACACAGTGTCGCATCGGGCTCGGCGCGTCTGCGCCAGCTCAGGACACCGTACCGCCACCAGTCGAGGAAGAGATCCAACCACATCCGGTGGTGCGGGAAAGATATCTCGATCTGCACCTGCTCTCGGGAAGCGACCCTGCCGTGCAAGGCCCAACTGTTGTCGAGGACCCGATGGATCATTTCATGGTGTTCTGCGGAAACAGGCCAGGCAAATTCCCGCCCTACCAGAAAGTGCGAGAGATCGGCCAACAGAGGCAAGTCGGGCATTTGATCCAGCAGGTCGAGCACGAAGTAAAGGTCGGTCGTCATCCTGTCGCGATGAGTTTCGATCAGAACGGGAAAATCGACCTGCTCTGCAAGCCGCCTCCATCCTTCGATGAGGCGGAGCCCCCCCGTGACGGTCCTCGGCCGGACGTCCGGCTGCAAGTCAAGGTGATGGATACCCATTTCTGTCGCCAGTTCTAGGCATGGCTTTAGGTCATCGACGGTAGCGGGAAAGCACATCCCTTCTATGACCATCCCTTGCCCCCGCACGCAATCGATGATCCGTCTGACAGCGGCAGTGTTGACACATGACGTGCTTATGCCTGCATACCCGGCGCTCGCTATCATGGCGATGTTCGCCTCCAGTGAGCGCTCCGATTCTTGGGTATGCCGGCGCTCCATCGCCCATAGTGACTGAAGTACCGCCAATTTCTGTGCCATGCTCCCTCCTTGGATGTCTTCGAGCCTCAGCGTGTAGGTGATCATCTGGTCGATCTGGATCTCGCCGTCCATGTACCGTCAACGATCTTCGGCACGTCGGTGCGGCCGCGCGCGCCGCCGAAGGCGGTGCCCATCCAGGTGCGGCCGGTGACCAGTTGGAACGGCCGCGTCGCAATCTCCTGGCCGGCGCCGGCGGCGCCGATGATGACCGACTTGCCCCAGCCGCGATGCGCGGCATCTATTGCCTGGCGCATCACCGTGGTTTTGCCGGTGCTATCGAACGTGTAGTCGGCGCCGCGCTTGGTCATGTTGACGAGGTAAGGCACAATATCGCCGTCGATCTCCTTCGGATTGACGAAATGCGTCATGCCGAACTTCTCGCCCCAGGCCTTCGTTGTTCAAGTCGACACCGATGATCATGTCGGCGCTGGCAAGTTTTAATCCCTGGATGACATTCAGCCCGATGCCGCCGAGGCCGAAGACGACGGCGGTCGCGCCTTGCTCGACCTTGGCGGCGCTGATCACGGCACCGATGCCGGTGGTGACGCAGCAGCCGATGTAGCAGATCTTGTCGAAGGGGGCGCCGGGATTGACCTTGGCCACCGCGATCTCGGGCAGCATCGACCACCAAGCCGGCGCCTTAATGACCGAGAATGGCCGGAAACAGGCCTTCGGGATCAGCGCCCCCGACAGGGTGAATTCATCGGTATGGCAGATGCCGGCTGCCTTGATCTCGTCCACCACCTCGCCCTCGCGCGGACTGTCGAGATCGATCTCCATGACTTCCAGCGGCTTTCCGGCGGCGACAGCAACGGCGGCGCAAACGTCCATCGTGACCTCACGTTTAGGAAACAGGTGATCGAAAGGCGGGCCGATTCAGGGCCCTGCTAGACGACAGCGACCGATCCGCTTCGGTCGCTGTTTGTGTGGTCAGGAAGACTGGCCTTCGCTCTGCGCCTTCTGCTGACGGCTTATGACGCGGCGGTTCATCTTCTCCATAGCCTCGGGGCTGCCGTCGTTAAACGTTCCGAACCAAGCGTCGACGTTCATTATACCACCCACACTATAGTTGCACTCGAAATAGCGGTGATGAAGATAGTGGTAGTAGTCTTCCATCGGAATCTCGATGCCGTCCTTGATAATCAACTTCTCAAAGCCGGCGTGGCCTTTAGCTGTCGAAAGGCTGTTAATCATCAAATTCAACATGGCATGGATCGGATGCGAGGGAACGATCCAGTGGATCAGGACACCAGAAAAATAGAGGATGAGTTCGACTGGATGCATTGACAGGCCCGACCACGGGCCGACGTTGACATTCGCGTGATGAACAGAATGCACCCACCGGTACAGGAATGGCCAGTGGATTGGCCGGTGAATGAGGTAAAAGTGAACACCCAGGAATAACGGCGTCACAAACAAAACTGCCAAGAAGTAGACTGGATGCTCGCTCAACGACACGTAGGGGATATATCCGTTTGCGAACATCCACCACGTCAGGACCTCATAGGCAGTCCAGACCGGTACCGCACTGGTAAAGGTCCAGAATAAATTATCTAAAAGCTGATTTTTGAACAGGAAGTTCGGATTATTTCTGGCGAGCCAGCGGCCATTATACTTGCGATCGAAACCCTGGACCTTTTTGACATAAAGAGGAACATGCAGGCAGCTGACAAATACGATTAGAAGCGTGCAATTGCGCGCGAATATGAAAGCGATCCAGTCCCAGCGGAACGTCTTCATCGTTGCCATGCTTGGCGTCAGGTAGACCATAACAACGACGGAAACCGCTAGGTAGAACAGATTCCACGGTACGAGATAGTGGTACAACCATTTCACGATTCCAAGCGGGCGGATCGGCCACAATTTCGGCGGCCCTTGCAAGAAATGAACAGGCTGCCATTCGGTCCGGCGCTCCTTGTCTGCAGTTCTCCCCTTGTTTCGATTTGGCGCGATATCGTTCGTCTCCATTGTTACTCCACCTTCATTTTGTCTAGCTCTAGCGGACACCCGATGTAGACGCGCCCCCCTTCAACTTTGACCGGATGAGTTGTGAGATTAACGCAGACCGGCGGGCCCTTTATTCGGCCCGTCACATAGCTGAAACGGCCCATATGTTTGGGGCACTCGATTTCATCTCCCATGACCAAACCATCGGCGAGATGCACCCGTTCATGGGTGCAAAGTCCGTCGGTTGCGTAATACCGGTCGTCAGCAGACCGATAGACCGCATAAGTTTTACCGGCGTGATCGAATCGGATGACACCCCCTTGCTCAATGTCGTCCACGCTGCAGACGTCGGTCCAATTTTCCTGCATCAACACGTTCGGAAATCTCCAAGCAAATCTGATCGGCCAAGCAGCACCATAGGAAACGTGCTCACGAATACATGGGCGTTATTCAAGACGCCGTAATATGAAGACCAAGTCGCGCGAAACGGCTTGTTTATGCTGTTGGACTTGTACAATACTATAGGATTCCGCGCGGCTCGTGCGACAGGGCACGTATCTGATGGGCAATTGCCGGAGGCCGAAGGGGCGCCCGCACATGCCGGCGACGGTCCAGTTACGGCGAGCCAGGCGAGGACCAAAGGGTAGATACTGCGCATTCGTCGTTGATCTCGTTGGGTCGGCCCGGGTGGCATTTGCCACGGCGAAGCACCTCAACGTTGGTGCTTATGCCTAAGGAGATCAAATGAAATAAATCATTCCGATGCATTCCTACTCGGAATGCAAGGTCGGATGGAATGGCCTTCCAAGTCTACCTCGTAGAGTTCCGCCTCTCTCGGTAAGAGCCCGAGGCCCGATACCCGGTCGGGTCTGCTGATCCGATCGGAACATTCAATGTCTCATCGATGTTATGATTTCGCATTTTTCATTGCTCTTGAGGCATTCGAAGCCTTTTCATCTTTCGTTTGGCTTGCAGCTTCTGAGTTGAATTTGACACCGGGAGAGATTAGGCTGAATATATCATAGAAGGATGTGCTCTCCGAAAGAGACGACGAAAGCAAAGATTGCGCCGGCTGCGTCACCGTTTTGGACTGGGCAGCGTGACGAGCATGAAAGCGCGAAATCGGCTCGCTCCGTGGTGCTTCAGTATTCTCGTAAGAGAGGGCTCCGCGTGGTGGCGGTCGGGCGCGGCGAGGATATCGCCGCGGATGCGAGAAAGATCGGCGCCTATCGCTACATCGACGCCAACAAGGAAAACGCGGCCGACGTGCTGAACGGCATGGGTGGCGCGAAGGCCATCCGTGCGACGAGCGGCAATTCAGCGGCCATCGCCGCGCCGATGCATGCGCTTGCGCCGGGGGGCGTCTGATCGTACTCAGCGTCGGCAAGGATCCGCTACCGGTCTTGAGGGGATATCTGGTGGGCGCCGAACGTGGCATTATCGGCTCGATTACGGGGTCACCATTCGAAAACGAGAAGACGCTGGATTTCGGCGTCATGACGGGAGCGCGACCGATGATCGAAACCATGCCGCTGGAGCGAGCCGCCGAAGCGGTCCAAAAAATGAGGTCTGACGACGCGAAGTTTCGGATAGTCCTGACGATGGGAGACCAATCCAATGCGCATCAATGATGATCTGACGAAACCGGTAATCGTGCACGCTGCCAGGCTCGACTGGATACAAAGTCCAGCCGCGGGCGTCGATCGCCGCATGATCTATCGCGTTGGCGGCGAAGTTGCTCGGGCGACTTCCATCGTTCGCTACGCTCCCGGGAGTGCCTTTCCGCGCCATGTCCATGCCGGCGGCGAAGAAATTCTCGTGCTGGAGGGAACCTTCCAGGACGAGCATGGTGACTATCCGGCGGGAAGCTATTTCCGCAACCCGCCAGGCACCTCGCATGTGCCAGCGGCGGCAGTCGGTTGCACGATCTTCGTCCGTCTTTGGCAGTTCCGGAAGGGCGACGACGTGCAGATCGTCCGCCGGCCTGGCGAGGGTGAAGCAGCAGCGCTGCGCGAGGGCGCCAAAGAAGCGCGTGTCCTGTTCGACGACGGTGAGGAGCAAGTCTCAACTGAAGTCTGGCGGGCCGGCTCCGCCATGAAGGTCGAAAATCACCGGGGTCTCGAGTTCCTTGTGCTGTCGGGCGACCTCACCGTTGGCGGCGAGAAATTGGAACCGCAAAGTTGGGGTCGCTTGCCTGCGGGCAAGCCGCTCGAGGCGATGACTGGGCCGAACGGCGCTCAGATCTGGATCAAGGACGGTCCCCTTCAGCACGCCGACGTGTTGCCGATGCCAGGTTGATGCCTGCGACGGGGATGTTCATGCGCTGGAAGGTCACCGTTATGGCTGCATTTCGGAACTGAATTTGAGCAATCGCCGGCAAGGGATTAGCGTCCCATTTCCCGCGCAAGCTTCAGGAAACCGTCGATGTAGGAGGTCGTCTCCTCGCCGCGCCGCACACCCAGGTTGATGCTCTTCCGGATGCCGCTGTCTCCCAGGCGCAGTGCTCGTATCGGCAGTCCGGATGCATCCTCCTGCAGGAGCCAATCGGGAAGAACTGTCACGCCCCTGCCCGCACATACCAGTTGCAGCATCAGATCGATGGTTTCGGCAGTGCGATGCTGACGGGGTCTGCAGTTCGCTGGAACAAGGAAGCGGGTGTAGATGTCCAGGCGCTCCAGCGTGACGGGCACCGTAATCAACTCTTCGTCCAGAAGGTCCTGCGGCTGCACGCCTGCTCGGCCGGCGAGTGGATGCGCCTCGTGCACCATGAGCACCAGCTCGTAATCAAAAACGGGAGTGAACAGTAACTCCGGCGTCTCCACGGGGTCCGGCGTTATCAAAAGGTCGATCTCGAAACCCAGCAGCGCTTCAACCCCGTCGAAACGGAAGGCGGTGCGCACGTCGAAGTCGACGTCGGGCCATTGTGTCAAATAGGGAGTTGCAATTCTCGTCAGCCACCGCTGGCAGGGATGGCATTCCATGCCGACGCGAAGCGCGCCCCTCCTCCCCAGCGCGAAGTCCATCAGGACCCGCTGCGCATGCTCCATCTGCGGCAAGACGCGCTCGGCAACGGTCAGCAGGTACTCGCCCGCCTGCGTTAACCGCAGGCCCCGTCCCGTCTTCATCCAGATCTTGATGCCGTGCCGTTCCTCGAACTTGGCGATTGTGTGGCTCAAGGCCGACTGGGTGACGTTCAGCTTTTCCGCTGCCGCGGTGACGCTTCCCCGACGGCTTACTTCTCTCAGGATCGCAAGGTGCTGCCGATCGATCATTATGATTTATTCTCATGAGTAAATGAAATCATACCATTTCCGCTCATAATGCAATGCCGTTAACCTTCCGTCAATCAGGCCGTCAGGGCCGAGCCAGGATCAAGGAAGGAACCGCTGTGACAAAGCTCGCACTTGCCCATCAACTCCGCTCGGAGCATGCGCGGGCCGCGTCGATTTTCGACGAGGTTATCGACCGCAAGAACAGCAACTCCATGAAATGGGCCTGTGCCAGCAAGCTTCTGGCGCCGGACGAAGCTGCGGCCGATCCCTTGCCAATGTGGGTGGCCGACACCGATTTCAAGGCGCCTCAAGCTGTCATCGACGCGCTCCATGCGGCGGTCGACCATGGCGTCTTCGGCTATCCAGGCGGCGCGACCGCATCCTACGTTGATGCGGTCGTCGGCTGGCAGCAGCGACGTTTCGGTTGGGACGTCGCCAAGGAATGGATCCTGCAGACCTCCGGCATCATCACCACGCTGAAGACCGCGGTGCAGGCCTTCTCAGCGCCGGGCGACACCGTTTTGATCCAGCCGCCGGTCTATGCGCATTTCCACAACGATGTCCTGTTGAACGGGCGTCACCTGGCCTATGCGCCGCTCGAATTCACCGGCGATGGCTATCGCTTCAACGAGCAGACTTTCGAGGCTGCCATCCGCGGCAACACGAAGATCTTTATCCTGAGCCATCCACATAATCCGACCGGAAACGTCTGGTCCGAAAGTGAACTGCGGACGATGGGCGAAATCTGCGCCCGCCACGGTGTTCTGGTCATTTCCGATGAGATCCACGAGGATCTCATTCTCGATCCGACCAAGAAGCACATCCCGTTCGCCTCGCTCGGCGAAGAGTTCGCCCAAAACAGCATCACCTGCACGGCGCCGAGCAAGACATTCAACCTGCCCGGCCTGCAGAGCGCCAATGTGTTCGTCCCGAACACTAGATTGCGGGAAGAGCTGCGCCGACAGTACGAGCGCAACGTCTTCGAGTTGGTCAACGTGTTGGGGATGGTTGCCGCCGAAGCCGCCTACGCGCATGGCGAGCCGTGGCTCCAGGACATGCTGGCCTATCTGCGGGCCAATCACGCGCACTTCGCCAAGGCGATCAACGATGCGGATCCGCGCCTGAAGGTCCTTCCGACCGATTCCCTCTACCTGGCGTGGATAGATTGCCGCGGCCTCGGAATGGATGCCGAAGCCCTGAACAGATTCATGCTGACCAAGGCGCGCGTTTGGCTCGACAAGGGTCAGAAGTTCGGGATTGAGGGGCACGGGTTCATGCGCGTCAACCTCGGCTGCCCGCGCTCGGTCGTCGACGAGGCGATCGGGCGCATAACCGGCGCCGTCGCCGAGGTTTAAGGACGAGCCGATGTCTCAAACGATTGAAGGGCGCCTGGTTGAACTCGGGATCGAATTGCCGGCAGCGGCAAAGTCCGTAGCGAATTACCTCCCAGTGGCGCAAGCCGGAAGCATCGTTCTAACGTCGGGCCAGTTGCCGCTCGCCGGAGGCAAATTGCTGGCAGCGGGCCGGCTCGGAAGCGAGCTTGAGACTGGAGCGGGGGCGCTTGCCGCGAAACAGTGCGCGTTGAACATCCTCGCCCAGGCAAAGACCTGTCTGGGCAGCCTCGAGAGGATCGCCAGGATCGTCAAGATCACAGTCTTCGTCGCCTCGAACGCCGATTTCACGGAACAACATCTCGTCGCCAACGGCGCGTCCGATCTTCTCGTCGCTGTCTTTGGCGAGAAGGGCAAGCACGCCCGCTCCGCCGTCGGTGTGGCGGCACTTCCGATGAACGCGCCGGTCGAAATCGAAGCCATCATCGAGATCACTCCAGAACAATAGGCGCCTTCGGTCCTGGCCGAACACGCCAAAGAAGTGGGAACTCAACCGATCCGAGTGGCGGACAATTCGGCAAAAAAGCCACCGCTGCCGGATCACAAACCGGGAGAATGAAAATGAAAATGACGATCGCTCTTGTCACGCTTGCAGCGGCAACGCTGACAGCCGGTATCGCTTCGGCCGGCACGATGGCCGACGTTCAATCGCGCGGTAAGCTGAACTGTGGGGTGACTGGCGGCCAGGCCGGCTTCTCCGCTCCGGACGCGTCTGGAGCATGGCACGGCATGGACGTGGACTACTGCCGGGCTGTCGCGGCTGCGGTCCTGAAAGATCCCAACGCGGTCACCTTCGTGCCCACGACGGGGCAAACGCGGTTCACGGCCCTCGCCTCCGGCGAGATCGACATTTTGTCCCGCACGACGACCTGGACGTTTTCGCGCGATGTGGACCTGAAGTTCACTTTCGCCGGTGTGAACTACTATGACGGACAGGCCTTCATGGTGCCGAAATCTCTCGGTGCGAAGAGCGCCGAGGATCTGAACGGGGCCACCGTTTGCATTCAGACCGGGACCACCACCGAGCTGAACCTTGCGGAATATTTCCGCAAGAACAACATGAAGTATGACCCGGTTCCCGTCGAGAACAACGGGGACGTCCAGCAGAAATACCTGGCCGGTGCTTGCGATGTGATTACAAGCGACGGGTCCGATCTTGCGTCAACCCGCTCGAGCTTCAAGAACCCACAGGATCACATCATCCTTCCGGAAGTCATTTCGAAGGAACCGTTGGGTCCGCTTGTCCGCCAGGGCGACGATCAATGGGCGGACGTGGCGCGCTGGACCTTGAATGCGCTTCTCGCGGCTGAGGAGCTCGGCATAACATCCGAGAACGTGGAGAAGCTTTCCGCGGGCACGGACAACCCGGAAGTCAATCGCCTGCTCGGTAAAGAGGACAAGCTTGGCGAAATGCTGGGGCTGGATCCTGCCTGGGCTAAAAGGGCAATCGCGTCCGTTGGCAACTACGGCGAAATCTTCGCCAGGAACGTTGGCGACAAGACGCCGATCGGATTGGCCCGCGGACAGAACGCGCTGTGGACGCAAGGCGGCCTGATGTATCCGCTGCCCTTCCGCTGAAAACGCCTCAAGGCGCGGGCTTGTCCCGCGCCTTTCGTTTTCCGGCAGCCCTAGCCCAGAACCCACCAGCTGTACGCCGAGGGCTGCACAGCAGACCTTCAGGGAGATCACTCATGGCCATGAAAAGCGAGGCTTCCCGCGAGCCCTTTCACCTGAGCATGCTCTTCAATGACAGCCGCTATAGAGGTCGAACGATCCAGGTCATCGCATTCATCCTGCTCATCCTTACGGCTGCCTGGCTCGTCGACAACACGGTCCGCAATCTGGCTGCCCTTGGAAAGAACTTCTCATTTGGATTCCTCTGGAGCACGGCAGGTTACGACATCTCTCCGCACGCCATCGCGTATTCGAGCACGAGCACCCACGCCCGTGCCGCTATGGTCGGGTTGCTGAACACGCTGATCGTCGCCGCAATGGCCTGCGTGACCGCAACTGTGCTTGGCGTATTGGCCGGTGTGCTCAGACTTTCCAACAACTGGATCGTCGCTCGTCTGATGACCGTCTATGTGGAGAGCTTCCGCAACGTGCCGGCCCTGCTTTGGATCATTGTTGTCGCGGCGATCATGTCGGAGGCCATGCCGACGCCCAGCGCATTCCGCGGTGAGAACCCGACGGCCTCCATGGTCCTGTGGGGCAGCGTCGCTGTCACGAACCGCGGCATCTATCTGCCAGTTCCCGATTTCTCCCGCAGCCTGGGCGCATTCGGCGAGCTTGACCTGAATTACACGGCGATCCTCGGCACGCTCGCCCTTTCGCTTCTCGCTCATCGGTGCCTGGTCAGACGCGCTCAACGGGTTCAAGGCGTGAGTGGGCAACGTCCCGCCACCTGGTGGAAGAGCTCGTGCATTTTTGCCGTGCCGGTAATCGCTCTGCTCTACGCGCTGGGTTTCCATCTTGAGTATCCGGCTCTGAAGGGGCTGAACTTCGCTGGTGGCCTGTTGCTGCGCAATTCCTTTATTGCGCTCTGGATCGGGCTCAGTGTCTATAGCGGCGCCTTCATCGCCGAAAACGTTCGCTCCGGAATTCTTGCGATCTCCCGGGGGCAGACGGAAGCCGCTCATGCGCTTGGGCTTTCTCCACGTCGTACGATGCGGCTGGTGATCCTGCCGCAGGCGCTGCGGATCATTGTGCCTCCGCTCATTTCGCAATTCCTCGACATCACCAAGAACACGTCGCTCGGACTGGCGGTCGGCTATATGGATCTGCGCTCGACGCTCGGCGGCATCACCATCAACCAGACCGGTCGAGAATTGGAGGCGATGCTTTTGATGATGCTGATCTACGTCAGCATCAGCCTGATCATCTCGGGCGTCATGAACGTCTACAACAGCCGGGTCAGGCTGCAGGAGCGCTAAGATGAACCTGCGCAGCGTATCCTGGGTGCGCCAGGAGATGGTTCTCCCATCGGCAAGGCCTACAGGCCAAAATGGTCCGCTGGAGTGGATAAGGAAGAATCTTTTCGACGGCTGGCTGAGCACGCTTCTCACCGTGGCGTCGATGACCGCGCTCGGATGGCTCGCAATGGCCGTCGCCCCTTGGCTAGGCAATTCCATCTGGAAAGCCAACTCACTCACCGAATGCCGACAACTCCTCAACGGAGCGCCAGGCGCGTGCTGGGGCGTCATCCGCGACCGCTGGCCGCAACTTCTGTTCGGCTTCTATCCTGCGCAGCTTTATTGGCGGCCGGTTCTCGCCTTCGCGCTGCTGTTCGCCGCACTTGCGCCGGTCCTGTTCCGTTTACTGCCGTCTCGCGCGCTCTGGTTCAGCGCAGCCTACCCGGGCATTGCGTGTTGGCTGATCTGGGGCGGAAGCCCGTGGTTCCAGATTGTGGTCTCCCTCGGTTTCGCTGTCGCCGCTGGCCTGTTTGCATCGACGGCACGAATCAACCGAGGCCTTGGGGTGAGCATCGCCAGCCTCGGCGCGGCGCTTTGGTGGCTTTATGCCGCTCAGCCTTTTTCGTCAGGCGCAAATAGCGTCTTTCCGATCGCCCTCGAGGCAGTCCCCTCGCGCGAGATCGGCGGGTTTCTGCTTTCGATCATCATCGGCGTGACGGGAATCGCAATGTCATTGCCGCTCGGGATCCTGCTCGCGCTTGGCCGTCGCTCCAGTCTGCCGCTCATCCAGATGCTCAGCGTCGTGTTCATCGAATTCATTCGTGGCGTGCCGCTGATCACGCTGCTGTTCACCGCATCGCTGCTCCTGAACTACTTCCTGCCGCCCGGCACCAACTTCGATCTCGTCCTGCGCGTCGTGATCATGGTGACGCTCTTTGCCAGCGCCTACATGGCCGAGGTCATCCGCGGCGGGTTGGCGGGCCTGCCACGCGGCCAGTATGAGGCCGCGGAAGCTCTCGGCCTGGATTATTGGAAGGCCCAGCGTCTCATCATCCTGCCGCAGGCTCTCAAGATCTCAATTCCGGGAATCGTGAATACTTTCATCGGCCTCTTCAAGGACACGACGCTTGTCATGTTCATCGGTCTTCTCGATCCAATCGCTCTTGCCGCGGCCATCCGCGCCAATACGGAGTGGCAAGGGATCTATTGGGAACTCTTCATCTTCATCGCAGCTGTGTTCTTTATCTTCTGCTTCGGCATGTCGCGCTATTCGATGCATCTCGAGCGCCGGCTGAAGACAGATCATCGTTAGGAGAAATGTGCATGACCAAGATGCTGCGCGGCCTTTCACGCGAAAGCGGCCTTTCAGAAACGGCTGTCGAGATCACATCCATGAACAAGTGGTACGGTGATTTTCATGCCTTGCGAGACATCGATCTGACGGTGCGCCGTGGAGAGCGGATCGTCATTTGCGGGCCATCCGGCTCCGGCAAATCGACGATGATCCGCTGCATCAACAGGCTCGAGGAGCATCAATCAGGCAAAATCTTCGTCGATGGGATCGAATTGACAAGCGACCTGAAGAACATCGAGCAAGTCCGCCGCGAAGTCGGGATGGTGTTCCAGCACTTCAATCTCTTTCCGCACCTGACTATCCTCGAGAATTGCATCCTCGCCCCGATCTGGGTCCGCAAGGTGCCAGAAAGGCAAGCCCGAGAGATCGCCATGCATTTCCTCGAGAAGGTCAGGATACCGGATCAGGCGCATAAGTATCCGGGTCAGCTCTCGGGCGGTCAGCAGCAGCGCGTGGCGATCGCGCGGTCTCTGTGCATGAAGCCACGCATAATGCTGTTCGATGAACCGACTTCGGCTCTCGATCCGGAGATGATCAAGGAAGTGCTCGATACGATGATTACGCTCGCCGAAGAGGGCATGACGATGCTCTGCGTCACGCACGAAATGGGTTTTGCCCAAGCGGTGGCGGATCGGGTGATCTTCATGGATCAGGGCCAGATCGTGGAGCAGAACGAACCGAAGGCATTCTTCCGCGCGCCGCAATCGGAACGCACGCGCACCTTCCTCGGGCAGATCCTGGGCCACTGAGCAACGGCGCCAGCGCCCTGGCGCGCCGGCACCACACTTTACTGAGACCTCTAAGGCATCAGCGGCGATCTCAACGTAGCTCGGAGATCTATTCCGGCCGGCATTGCAGAGGCTTTAAGTTGTCGGAATACGAGGAGCGAGGCGGCGACCGAGGGTTCGCAGCAGAGAGACGACCGGCCTCCTCCACAAGAGGAAAAAGACCTCCTGGATCTCCTGCGTTCCGAAGATCGCGAAACGTGCGCACTTCGGTGACTGCGACTTCGGGTGAGCTCGCGCATACAAAGGCGGGGACAGTCTGCGTCCTTCCCCGCCTGTTTTCGAGCTAAGGCTATCAGCCGTTAACAGTGTCGAAGGCGTCAAGGACACGCGAGGAATAGACCAGGGCTGCTCCCGCATTCAAAGCGATGGCAACACCAAGCGCTTCAGCAATTTCCTCCCGCGTTGCGCCAGCTTTTGCAGCTTCGGCCGTGTGGCTGGCGATACAGCCGTCGCAACGTGTCGTGACCGCGACTGCAAGCGCTATCAACTCGCGGGTCCTGGCATCCAGGCGGCCGGTCTTCTGGCCCGCGCCGCCGAGAGTTCGAACGCCGTCAAGGGTTGCAGGGGATAGGCCCCCCAACTCACTCACCCGCGACGACAGTTGCTTCCGGTATTTTGCCCACTCGAGCATTCGAAACTTCTCCATGAAATTGGGACCGCGACCAGGCAATTTCCAAGCAAAACGTGCAGATACCGCCCGCAGCGGTGCAGGCATATCCGTGAAGCTTCGTGGGCAGAAATGGTATGTTTTCACGGATGCATGAGAAGGCGTCATTCAATAGCGCACCTCACATGCGCGCTTCCTCGCCTCCTGTACGAGTGCTGCGCGTCACCATTGGCGGCGCGCCCGCCATGTCGAGAGCGATGCGCGCCGTCATGAGGGTAATGCGCAACCATTATGAATATTGCTCACGCACCCATGAAATATTGACGCTTAAGGTCATAACGCGGCCGTGATATCTCTTCTTAACGACGCCGCATGATCACCGGCGATGCCAAGTGCAATGTGTCGAGCGACAATGGCACGGTGAGCGGATGGTCCTTCTGGACCAAACGGAACTCCCAATCGCTTCGAGGTGCCAGTTGCAAAGGCCCGTGACAGCTACTCGTCCGGCCCGCTCATAACGGAGAGACCAAATAATGACGGATGCGTCTGCGCAAAGGGAAAAGGTTATCCTGGCTTCGGTCATGGCCGCCAACGCCAATCCCGGCTGGCTGACCAGCGACCGGGTCGAGGCGCTGACTGGCGGGCACGGAATGCTCAATATTCCGGTGGTTGCTGCCTGCAACGTCATCGCTGCTGAACTTCGTCGTGGCGTGAGTCCGGAGGTCAAATTCGCCGACGCGGTGCGCCAGCCTATTGACGACCTCCTGGCGAAGAGCATCGCGGTTGCAAAGGCAGCGGGCGCAGACGGCGCTAATGCGGCGCTGATCGCAGCAACGCTCCTCTATCTGTGCGGCGCCAATGCACAGGTTGGCATCCCAGCAGGCAACCGAAAGCTCGGTTCTTCCGCGCGGATAATTGCGGGGGTCAGCCGTTCCGGCCTAGCGGCAGTGCCAACGGCCAAGATGAACAACAAGATCTCGGGATTCGCGGCGGTTGCCGCGGTTTACGATGCGATGATGAAGGGAGAACTCTCGCCAATTCAAGGCCGCGACATCCCGGAAGGCGTTGGTGGCGGGGTGATGGTCGGCCACGGAGCCCTCGGCGAGGATTTCATCTTCCCCGGCATGGCCGAAAAGGGTGCAGCTATCGGAACCAAAGCGATGATGGATGCCATGTCCGGTGCTGGCATGCCCAGCCAGAAATTCCTCTCAGCACTTTTTGGCGCGGCAGCGATCCTGGAGATCATCCATCCGGATGCCGACGTGGCAGAGGAGTACGGCCCCTATGGCAAAGTCACCAGTGCGTTTGTGGCCGGACGATCGGCCGCTCGTACTGCCGGAGAAAGTGCATGTCCGCATCACAGGCAAGGAAGTCGAGACCGCAAGGCTGATCGGCGATCTCGGACTGATCCTGAAGGATATCGGCGGTCCCACTGTGATCGGCATCATGGCGCTCGATGAAATCATCTCGGTCTTCGAAGAGGGGATTTGCGGCGCCGGCGCGGGTCCGGTCAATCCGCCGCTCGGCCACGTCTGCGGCGATGCGGTCATTGCGCTGATGTGCCTGTTGCAAGACGGATCGACGGAACAGAGCGTGGCGCGGGCTTTGCGCGATCGGCGGCTCGGCTTCAGCTTCGACCCGGAGACCGCAATGGTGGCGATGAATATCGTTGCCCGAAAGGCTACCCAGATTTGCAACGGGCCGGTGACCGAAGCGCTGATCATGTCCTCCACCCCTATGGTCACCAAGGCCCTGCATGCCCGTGCGGCGCGCAGCTATGACGATCTCATGGCCGGTAGGAGCGTTGCCGAAATCGTGCGTGCGATGGACGAGGAACGTCAGCTTCTGGTGGAGGCGCGCGGCTCTGAATTCCTGAGCAAAGTGAAGGGCACCAATATCAAGGTCCATTTCACCAGGATCGGCAAGGGAGCGCGGCGCTCGAGCAAGATGGCTGCACGTTGGCTTGCCTTCGATCCGGCGCTTGATGCCGAAGTGACCGTCGGCGACGAAACGATCCACATGGAGGGCATCATCAATGCCGTCATTCCGGAAGTCGCGCAGGGGATCGGCAAGGAACGCGCACCGTTCCTGACGGCGCTCGCGCCGATCGCAAGTGAACTGCTGCTCGCTGGCAATGTGATCATGAACGTCACAATCCCCGCCGTGGTCGCTGCCGCGATGGGCAAAATGACCGCTTCGGACGCCGCCAGCGAGGCCCAATCGGCAGGCCTGATTTCCGCAGGCATTCCGGGCACGAAGGCCAAGGCAGAGGCTGCGGCTCTGGTCGCAGTCGAATCCATGGCGCTCTGATGGCAGGCGGCGTCATTCTCCTCATGGCCCAGATCGATGATGCGCCCGGCGAGTTGCTCGGGCATGTCATCGACAAGATGACCGAGATGGGCGCCAAAAATGTCCAGCTCCTTTCCAGTCTCGGCAAGAAAGGCCGCCCAGCCTATGTGCTGTTGGTCGACATCAACGCCGAGGACGAGCCGGAATTTGCCTCCCTTCTCGTTGGTGATTTGGGGATTTGGGGCTACCGCGTTCTGGAATCACAACACAAGCACTTCGACGTTCGACGCTATCGGACGCAGCTCGAACTGAAGTGGGCAGGTGGCGCAAGAAGCTTTCCCCTACGCCTAAAACGCATCCTCAACGAGGGTATGTTCATGCGGGCAAAGGCCGAACACGACGATCTTGTCGCCATATCCGCGCAGATCCAAGACAAGCTACCGCTGTCGCTAGCAGCGCTCAAGGCAGCGATTGAGACCACCGTAGGATCGACTGAGCCGGGCGAGACCCTGCGCGTCGATCTGTCCGGTCTGCAGCTTGCGGATCGATAAAGGATGGAGAGGCCCGATGCATATTCATCTTGATGTCCTGGGCGGCATTGCCGGCGATATGTTCGTCGCCGCGATATTGGACGCCTGGCCCGATCTGGCTGAAGTCGTGCAAGAAAACCTTCGTCTTGCCGGCCTGCAAGACGACGTAGAGGCTGTGGTGCGGTCGCATAACGACGGCGTGCTGACCGGCAGCCGCTTTGATGTCACAAAAATGGGCTCCGTACAGGAGGCCGCCAGATCTCATGCCAGTCACTATGCTTATGGGCATGCCCACGAACATGATGACCATGACGAGCGGCATGCCCAACATCACCATGAGCACGTCCATGGCGAGCGCCACTCGCACCATCATCACACCCATTGGCGCGACCTTCGTGCGATGCTTGAGGCAAGCAGCTTGGACGCAACCGTTAAACGCGCCGCAATCGCGATCTTCCATGAGCTCGCCCTGGCCGAAGCCGCGGTTCATGGCAAGGATGTGGACGACGTAGCCTTTCATGAAGTCGGCAACTGGGATTCAATTGCCGACATCGTGGCCGCGGCGACACTGATCGAGGCGGTGGGCGAAGCAAGCTGGTCGGTCGGCTCGCTCCCGCTCGGACGCGGCTGGGTGGAAACCGACCATGGCCGGCTGCCCGTTCCAGCTCCTGCCACGACTTTACTGCTGCGCGGATTTACCTTTCATGACGACGGACGCGCTGGCGAACGTATCACGCCGACGGGAGCGGCGATCCTGCGCTATCTCAGTCCCTCGACCAGTGTTGGCTCCTCCCCCCATGTGCTCGATCGCACCGGAATCGGCTTTGGCGCCCGGCACTTACCTGGGATGAGTAACGTGCTCCGGGTTCTTGCATTCACCGATGAAGCCGCGGTGCAGGAACGGATCGGAGTCATCCAGTTCGAAATCGACGACCAGACCGGTGAGGAATTGGCGGTTGCCCTTGATCATATTCGTGCAGCCGAAGGCGTCATCGATGTGATCCAGTCGCCGGTCTTCGGCAAGAAGGGACGGATGATGGCCTCTGTTCAGATACTCACGCGTCCCGATTCGATTGAGGCAAGCGGTGCACTCTGCTTCCGGCAGACCACGACGCTTGGCCTGCGCAGCCGTACTGAGGCCCGCACCATCCTGCCGCGGCAGGCGGTCACGACCAGCGACGGGATGAGGGTGAAGATCGCCGATCGTCCCGGCGGGCCGACCGCCAAGGCAGAGATGGATGATTTGCAAGCCCTTCGTCAGAGCCACAAGGCCCGGTCTGGGTTGCGCCGCTGCGCGGAGGCAGAGGCGCTGGAGAAAAGCCATGACCACCACTGAAGCGTTCTTGGGCCGTCTCGACGCGGTGTTCGACAGCGCCCATCCCGCGGCTGTGGCCGTCTCCGGTGGCGTTGACAGCATGACTCTGGCTTTCGTGGCCCATCTCCGGTTGGGCGCAGACCTGACCATGTTCCACGCCGCCTCGGCCGCGGTCCCGGTCAGCGCGACCGAACGGGTCAGGGACTATGCGGCGCGCCATGGTTGGGACCTGCGGGTCATCGACGCAGGGGAATTTAGGGACGAACGCTATCTGGCTAATCCTTCCAATCGTTGCTTCTTCTGCAAGTCGAATCTCTACGGCGCATTGTCGTCGCTATCGGACGCGCAGCTCTTTTCCGGAACCAACGCAGATGATCTGGGCGACTGGCGGCCCGGTCTCAAGGCAGCCGAGGCCAATAGCGTGCGCCACCCCTTTGTCGAGGCCGGCATGTCCAAGGCCGACGTGAGGGCGATGGCGGCAGCGCATGGCTTGAATGACCTCGCCGAATTGCCTTCGTCACCCTGCCTTTCGAGTCGCATCGAAACGACCCTCCGGATCGAACCCCAGGCGCTGCGCGCCGTCGATCAGGTCGAGATGCTGGTCAGGCGCGAGCTTTCGCCGAACACGGTTCGTTGCCGCGTCCGTCAGACCGCGGTCGTTGTCGAACTGGATGAAACTACGCTGTCGCGGCTGTCAGACGCCGATCGGGTGGAACTCGCTCGCAAAATCGCTGATGCTTTCGACGGTCCGCCGCCCATCCATTTCCAGGCTTATGTCCGGGGCAGCGCCTTCTTGCGGGAACAAAGCGCATGAACGAACAGATTAGATTGGACTTTCAGCGTCCTGAGCGGCTGGACTTTGATGAGGCCATCCTTTGCGCTCGGAAGTCCGATGCCCAGCTTACCGACATCGTGGACCGGGTGCTGGAGCGCGGGGCGCGCTGCCTAATGACGCGTCTCGATCCCGAAGTTTTTGGTCGCATGGCGCCCATTTATCGCGAAAGGCTGGATTACGATCCCGTCTCGAGGACGGCTTACCTGAACTGGACCGCTCCTGCCGAACTGGAACCGCCTCGGATCGCGGTAGTATCGGCTGGCAGCTCGGACATGCCGCAGGCGGCCGAAGTTACGCGAACGCTCACCTATCTCGGTGCCGCGACGAAGCAATTCATCGATATCGGCGTGGCCGGCCTGTGGCGGTTGTTGGAGAGGGTCGACGAATTGCGGAACTTTCCAGTCATTGTGGCGGTCGCCGGCATGGATGGCGCCCTCCCAAGCGTACTGGGCGGGCTCGTGCCCGGCGTGATCATCTGCCTGCCCACCTCGACCGGATATGGGGTTTCGAACGGAGGAGAAACCGCCCTCCACGCGGCGCTGGCTTCCTGCGCACCCGGACTTGCGGTCGTGAACATCGACAACGGGTACGGCGCGGCATGTGCCGCATTCCGTGTTTTGAATATGATCCGGCGAACTGCAGCCGCTCCGAATGGCTGACGAAGGTTGCGTCGTTGCATAGTCCGATTGTGAATTTATCCAGGAGCTCAGGGAGCTCTCTCCCGCAGTCTTTTCGACGACCAACTTTTCGCGCCAAGGCAAAAATCGCCACCGTTTATGGTTTTCCGATCATCGCAACTATCGTGGCCTGGATCTGAGCTTGGAATGTTGTCAACGGCCAGCCGGTTCTGCTCGGGACAGCCATTGTCGTCGATGGTGTTCTTTACCACGCGTCCGGCCCTCACGATGAGGGATAGGTGGTCGCCCTGGCCGCCGAGCAGCGACATGTTCTCCAGCGGGTCACCGTCGACGGCGATAAGGTCGGCGAAGACGCCGACCTGGAGCGATCCGACCTTGCCGGTCATGCGCAGCAACTCGGCCGCATAGCACGTCGTGGACCTGATCACCTCGATCGGCGGCAGCACCTCGGCGCGTATGGTGAATTCGTCGGACTGGTACCTGTGCAGTTCGCCCAGGAGATCGGTGCCGAACGCTATCGTCACCCCGGCCCTCTGGAGAATTTCGAGCGAGCCTCGGCTGTGCAGCCGGACGTCATCGAGCTTCGCGACGGACACGTCCGGCAGGGCCAGCGCCTTGGCATCCTTGTGCAGCGCTTCGTAGGCCACCAGTGTGGGGCAGGCGATAGCGCCGCGTTCCTTCATGAGGCGCGCTGTCGCCGGCTCGATCAAGTTGGCATGTTCAACCGAGCGCACACCGCACCGCACGGCACGCGAGATCGCCTCGTCGGTGTAGAGATGCGCGGAGACATAGGTCTGAGCGTTCGCCGCCTCTTCGACGATGGCCTCCAGCTCTGATATTGAGAACTGCTGGAAGTTGATGGGATCCGTCGGCGACGACACGCCGCCATTAGCCATCGCCTTAATGAACTGAGCCCCCTGGCGGATTTCGTCGCGGGCAGCGTGACGAACGGCGTCGACGCCGTCGCAGACCCGGCCCATCGCGCCGAGACGGTAGGTCTGGGACTCGGCGCTGCGGTTGTCGAGGAAGCCGCGATAGTCGCTGTGACCGCCGGTTTGGGAGAGCGCCTTGCCGCAGAAGACGAGACGCGGTCCCTCGATCTGGCCGGCTTCCTCAGCCTGGGCCAGCGGCCGCGTCGCCCCGCCGACGTCGCGCACCGTCGTGAAGCCGCGCATCAGCATCTGCTTCATGATGCGCGCCGCGCCGAAGGCGACCGTCACGTCCGGAAGCATCGCCGTGCGGCCAGGGTCGACGGTGATCGCCGTCACATGTACGTGGCAGTCGATAAGCCCTGGCATCAGGGTGCGGCCCTTCAGGTCGATGGTGCGCGCCGCCTCTGACGAGATCGGCTTCTCGGAGATCTCCGCGATCACGCCATCCGCGATGCGCAGCCACGATTCCGACGCCCCGGCGAAGCCGTTTCCGTCAAGCATCCTGGCATTGGCCAGGATCAAATCCTCCGCGGGCATGTTTCCTCATTCTTTGTGCTGGCTGGGTGTGAAGGAGATATGCGTGTGGTTGACGCGCTCGCGAAAACCCCGCCCAAATGCCTCTCAGGACAAGCAGGTTGGCAAATCCAATCACCAGCAGGAACAGTGCAGAAATCGATGTGCCGATGACGCCGCCAATGTCTTGGAAGACGTAAAGCTGGTTCCCGGTGGCTGCGATGACCAAGTAACCCAGAACGACGATGCTGGAATGGCCCAGCAAAAAGAAGAAGCCGACCGAAAACGGGTGTTTGCCTTCGTGTGTGAGCTTGCGCACGACATTGTCTGTTGCCGCAATATGGTCTGCGTCAAATGCATGTCGAAGGCCGAGCATGTCGGCAGGGCCTAGCACCTACGAATGAGGTGCTCGCCCATATTGCACGGCGTAAGGTTGAGGAACAGCCTGGACAGGGTCCGGTCTGCCCTCAAGTCTTTCATTGGGCGTTTTCGGCGCTTCTAAATGCCGAAGGTTCAATCGCCGACCTGTTAGAAGCGGTAAGTGACACCTGCACCAATCAACCAGGGGTCTAGCTTGGCCTTGCCCTTCAGATCGGCGCCGGCCACTTTGACGGTAAAATCTGGTTCCAGGAAAAGCTTCTTGACATCGACATTGATCCCCCAGTGGCGATCCAACATGTAGTCGAAGCCGACCTGCAGCGCGGCACCAAACGTGTTCTTCACATGAAGAGCATCGGCGCTGCCGGCACTCTGATTGTAGAAGACGGTGTAGTTCAGGCCGGCGCCGACATAGGGTCGGAAGGCCCCGAAGTGGGTGATATGATACTGCAGCGTGAGCGTGGGTGGCAGTGTCCATACCTTGCCGACATTCCCTAGCGCGCCGATTGCTCCGGTGCCATCAACGTTGGCGTAGGTAGTGGCGAGTATGAGTTCGGCAGCGATGTTTTCGGTGAAGAAATAGGAGATGTCGAATTCCGGCGTCACGGTGTCTGAATAGGAGAGATTGGAACCGGCAATTCCACCGACGTAACCTGAATCGTTGGTTTTCACTCCCAACGCGCGCACGCGGATCTGCCACGGGCTCGACGCCTCCGCTGTCCCCTGGTCCTGTGCGATGTAACGTTGCGCAGGGTCTGCCGCAAAAGCGTGCTGACCCACCCCCATAAGGACGATGAGCGCTATCGCACCCTGCGCCGCAACCATACGCACTTTTGTCATCATGTTCTCTCCTGGTATCTGATAACGGTAGACTCTATCGTTTGTGCGCGCGGGATTATTTCTCATCACTCGCATACAGACGATCTGCGAAGCGCACTGCATTTGTCGTGCCAACGAGAAGAACATTGGAAACCGCACGATTCGCTTCCGACACGCTCGTGTCTCGGAGCTGATACTGTCGTGTTTCGAGCTGATATTGTCGTGTTTTGCACAAACGGACTAACGACCGAAAGCACGCGAGAGCTATATCTGACACATTGGCAGAGAATGAAGGAGACAATACCTCACGAGGTGATCGCGACGTTGGTCATGCGAGGCGGGCTCTTCCATCCACAACTTCAATGACTCATACGAGAGGATTTGGCCTGCCAATCAGGTTTGAGTTGATCGCAATCTTTCGCGTTAGCGCGCTATCGTGCGCGGCGAGCATGGTCATATCGAGCATGTGATCTTTCTCCAAGCCGCTCACGCCAGGCTGGAAACTCTCTTCGAACGCGATCGAGAAGATAAGGCCGCACGTCGAATTCAATGCGGTGGCTCTCTCCGGAGATCGCTCACGCAGCTTGGCTGGTGCTGGATTTCTCACAGGGCATCGAGCCGCTCGATCCTCCACCTCGCACTCAGGGCGATGGAAACCCGGAAAACAGATCGCATTCACGGGCGCCCGAGCGAGCGCTCTTCTTGCTTTCATGATCTCATCGGCAAACCCGCCACGGCCGAGTGACCGCCGTCGAGCAACCGCCCAGATGCCAGACCCAAAGCAGTCTGAATTTTGGGCGCTGCCCGCCAGCGTCGCCAAGTGTTTGCGGTTCGTGGCGATATCAATAGGCGGCTGCGGCGACCGCTCCATATGCACTAGTTAGCTCTACGCTCTGCAGCCGTCGCGGCGACTCCCAGCCGGGCCGCTGCTGACGCGGCCCGCACGGGTCAGCCGTTTCGAAAGGTGTAACCGTAGGCGTTGATCGCCGGCGCACCGCCGAGATGCGTGAAAAGAACCCTCGATCCCTTGGCAAAAAAACCTTTCTGGACCAGGTCGATCATTCCTTGCATCGATTTGCCTTCGTAAACGGGATCGACGATCATACCTTCGAGCCGCGCGCACAGACGGATGGCATCCTTAGTTTCCGGGGACGGTATGCCATAACATGGGTAAGCGTACTCCTGGAGCAACACCACATCATCCTCGACCAGTTCCATTTCAAGATCGACGAGCTCCGCTGTATGTTGAGCAATACCCAGCACTTGCGCCTTGGTTTGCGAGGGAGTGGCAGAGGCATCGATCCCGATGACGTTGCGATGTCGACCGTCATTGGCAAATCCGACGATCATGCCGGCATGCGTCGAGCCCGTGACCGTGCAAACGACGATGAAGTCAAATGCAAACCCAAGCTGTTTCTCCTGATCGCGCAACTCCTCTGCGAACCCCACGTAACCGAGACCGCCATATACGGGTGAACGGACGCGCCAGCTGGGATCGCATAGGGTCTGCCGCCCCTTGCCTTGACCTCGTAGAGCGCCTTTTCCCAACTGCGACGGATGCCGATGTCAAAGCCCTCGTCGACCAGATGCACTTCTGCGCCCATGATGCGGCTTAAGAGAATGTTGCCGACCCGATCGTAGACGGCATCCTCATGTGGAACCCAGCTCTCCTGAACTAGGAGGCATTTCATGCCGATCCTGGCCGCGACCGCGGCGACCATTCGCGTGTGGTTGGACTGTACGCCGCCGATGGAGACAAGCGTATCGGCATCTGAGGCGATGGCGTCGGGGATGATGTATTCGAGCTTGCGCAGTTTGTTTCCGCCAAACGCGAGTCCGGAGTTGCAGTCCTCGCGTTTGGCGTAGATTTCCACCTTTCCACCTAGATGCTTGCTGAGCCGGTCGAGCTTCTCGATGTGCGTCGGTCCAAAGGTAAGTGGATAGCGTTCGAACGTAATTACTCACGCCCTTGTCAGGGGCAAGAATCCCTGAATCTATGGGGATATGGATCGCACTGATTTGCAGCGTCTGACGAAGGAAGAGTTGATCGATCTGGTGCTGCGGATGCAGCGGCCAGAGAAGACATCACGCACGTCGTCCAAGCCACCTTCGAGCGATCGCAAGGCGCGTCGGGACAGGGCAAAGCCTGGCGGCGCCAAGGCGGGTCATGAAGGTCACAGCCGCGCCATGAGTGAGGATGCCGATCGCATCATCGATCATCATCCAAGCCAATGCCTTTGCTGCCGCGCCAGCCTGTCGAGCGATCTTGCTGCCGAAACCGTCAGCGAGCACGACAAGATTGAGCTTCCCGCGATCAGGCCTTTGATTGAGCGCCATCGGCGTCTGGCAGTCCGTTGCCCGTCCTGCGGCACGCTGGTCGTCGCGGCTGTGCCAGATGCGGCGAAGGGGACGCCGTTCGGGCCACGCGTGCACGCCGTAGCGACCTATCTCAAGACTTTCCAGGCCCTGTCCTACGAGCGGCTGCAGGGCGCGTTCGCGAACCTTTTCGGTCTCACCATTAGCCAGGGCGGACTGATGAACATGTTGCGCCGTGCGCAGGGCGCGTTCGCGGCCGAGCGCGACAAGGCCGTCGCGGCGTTGCGCCGGGCCAAGGTCATCGCCTCCGATGAGACCGGCGTGCGGATCGAAGGAAGCAACGCCTACCACTGGGTGTTTCGCTGCGCCGAAGCGGTTGTTCATCAAGCGGCGCCAACGCGCGGCGCCGTCGTGGTCCGGAGCCTGATGGACGGCCATCGGCCCGACGTCTGGTGTTCCGATCGCTATGCCGCGCAACAAGGTCACGCAGATGCGCATCAGACCTGCCTGGCGCATCTCGCCCGCGACGTCGCCTATGCGGACGAGGCAAGTGAGGACATGCTGCCCTCACGGCTCAAGCGTTGGCTGCAAAGGGCCTTCGCCCTAGCCGACGGTATCGAAACCTTCGCCGCCTCGACCATCGCCGGCAAGCGTCGCGCCCTGGAGCGAAGTCTGGACCATATCTTCGCCACCACAACGTCGTGCGATCTGGCCCGCGACATCCAAAACAAGTTCAGGCGAGCTCGCGATCAACTTTTGCCCTTTGCCCAATGGCCAGGAATGGTCGACGCGACGAACAACGCCTGCGAACGGGCGCTGAGACCCGCCGTCGTTCAACGGAAGATCACCAACGGCTATCGCGCCATGTGGGCCGCCCAGGGCGAAGCCGACATTCGAACCGTCGTCGACACGGCTCGTCTCGCGCCAGGCACGAACCCCTTCAAAATCATCCTTCAAACCGTCAGCGCCTGAAATCCGCTATGACTGAGCCCGCGACCTTGATCTTGCGAGCCTCTCTTCGGGCACGGCTTTGTCGGGACATCGAGGTGTCGAGTTCGAGCACGCTAGCGGATCTGGCCGAAGCCATCGTAGCGGCATTTGGCTTCGACTTGGACCACGCCTACGGCTTCTATTCAAAGCTGACGGGAAAGCTGTTCGACTCGCCCCTGCGGTTCGAACTCTTCGCCGACATGGAGGCGAGCGGCTCTCGCAGCGTGAGGGGCACGCGCGTCACCACAGCCTTCCAGAAGGTGGGCTCGGCAATGACCTTCTTGTACGACTACGGTGACGAGTGGCGCTTCCGCGTTGAAGTTATTGGAACAGGGCAGGCGCAGCCCGATGCCAATTACCCGAGGATCGTCAGCAAGATCGGCAAGGCTCCCCCGCAGTACCCAGACATCGACGACGAGTGACGACGCACCATGCCGCATCGAGGGGGCGAGGGGGTGGGTAATTACGTTCGAACTTTTCCAGCATGTTCTCTCCGGCGATGCGTGAATGAGCCGAGAGTAGCTATGCACATCAGCTTAAGGGGCGTGTTTGGTCTGAGGTCAGCTGCGCTGTCCGACATCTTAGAAGAGCTTCGTCACATTCCAGCGCCTCATTCGCCGTCCCGACACGCAACGGCAACGTCGGCGTCCCCACCAATGCCTGTCGCACCAAAAACTGCGTCGCCGGGATTGGTACGACGGAATGCGGTCGCCGTCGACCGCACCAGGCATAGCATTCCTTGAAAGATCCACCCGATGTTCACGGTTGATCCGAAGTGGCGTGAATCTGACTTTGATCTCGTCATCTCGCCTCAGTGGCGCAGCGATATGCCGCCCATCGGAAAGACCGGAGGCACATTGGAAGATTTGTTCCTCACCACCTCATCATCATCTGGCGGCTGACATTCCAACTGCGTCGCAACTCCGAAATGTTCAGCCCTTTGGCCAGATCTGCTAGTGCCGCCAGACCGCCAGATCAGAAAGAGCACGCTTGCGAAATAGGCTATCTGGAGGAGCAGCGAACAAGCCAGCGTTGTGAGGACTACTGTGCGGATGGAATGAGAAGCAAAGTAGACAGCCAAAGCGTTGCTGCACAGGACCAGCCAAAAAACGCGATAAAATATTCTGAAGGGCAACGCCGTTCTCCTGGTTTTCTCGCCACATCATGCAGCGACCTTGTCGGCGGCAACATGTGTCTGGCAGTTCTTCGGGCAGACGCGGGCGCAGGCTCCGCAGCCGACGCAGCGGCCTGCATGGTCGACGACCATGATCATGCGATTGAGCTCGCCATCGAAGTCGTCGTCTTCGTCGTTGCAGGGGCCGAGGATTTCGCCTGCGTCATCGACGCCGTAAAGGTGCATGACCTCGCGCGAGCAAACCTTAAAGCAGCGTCCGCAGCCTATGCAGGTCGTGCCGTCGATAGCGGTGAGATATTGCGGCATCCATTTGGAGCCGTCGCGGGTGACGAACGCGCTCGTCATCGCGCATTCTCCGATGCAGCGAGATCTCTCTTGGCAGCGTCCCACTCGGCAAAAACGGCGAACGTTCTCTCGGCAATCACCTTGATCTCGGTCCAGTTGACCGGCAGGTCTTCGGCAAGGTCGTGCAATTCCATCTTCGCCGTTCCCGCACGCGACTGCAGCTTGCGGACCTTCTTCTGCAGCTCTTCACGGTTTGACATTAATCCTTCCTCGAATACGGCTTCCATCACGCCAGCGCGACGTCGGGACTGACTTCGGTGTCTGCGGTCGCATCGTCGACCAGTTTCGTACCGGCCTCCGCGAGTTGTCGGAACGTCTCGAAGCCGAAGCGGTGGATGTCCGGACAGAACGACCCAACGCCTGGCACCGAAAAGCCCGCGCCCAGAGGCCTCACGGGTTTGGCCTCCACAATTGGCGATGTCGCCGGGTGGAAACGCTCAGCGATCGCAAGCCCGACGGCGCTGTAAAACATGTCGAGCCTCCACAGCGCGTGGGGATCGGGATAGCCCATGCCAGGGATCGCGCGGCCCTTCTTTCCGGTGACGATGAAGGCGGCGAGCAGCGCTGCGTCCGATTTGCCTTCCCATAAGCAGTAGGACTCCTCAGCACGGATCAGCCGCACGAGGCATTTGACGAACGGGGTGGCAAGGGCGGCATCGTCCTCGTTGATAGCAGCGCAGGTCGCGGCTTCGGGCAATTTCATATTCTCCCCAGTTCAGGCCTCTTCGTCGAATTTCCTTTTTCGGCAGCGCCTAGCTCGGGCACACGTGCGCGGCCGATGCCCGGCTCGGAGCGGGCAATTCCAAGCAATTGACGTCCCGGTGAGCGTTCTTGGACGCGTCTTCGACCGCGAGGCCTTCCACCATGGCGAGAATTCGCGTCCAACATCACTTGCGCCGCTGCGCGGCCGCGGGTCATCGCAAAATTCGAGCTTTGAAACTGCCGCAAGCGATCCACCCGGTGCTGCATAGGGCCTACTTGCTGCGGCCACGCCAGGCAAATGGACGAATTGGCCAGTAAACATTCAGATTGACGCCTCTTTTTATGTATTTTTTCGGCCGCTCGCGCTTTGGTGTCGGGGGGAAAATGTTTTGCGAACCCGCGAAGAGAGCGCTGCAACGGCCCTCCCAGCCTTGTAGCTGGCTAGGGTCTGCAGCAAATCCGGTAGAAGGTGCTGTTTCTGTGCGTCCGGAATAAGCTCCGGACCTTCAGGCGACTTCAGTGCCAACCTGAGCAACTCGATCGCGCGATCCTTGTTGCCGCTGTCGTAATAGTACCTAGCGACCGCCGGATAAGACCGGAACTTAGGGCCGTCGGCTTGCGGGGGATTGAGTGCCAAGATGTGTTCGGACAGCTTTTTGCCCATCGCGAAACGCTCACCAGATGGAAAGTGCGAATGATCGTGCGCCGGACTGAAGAGCTGGCCTAGCGCTGCAAGCATCCAGTTCTCGGAGTTTCTATCGATTGCGTCGCGAACCAATTGGCGCATGACGGGCATGCCTTTTTGCATGTCGTTCATTCTGTGAAGTAACAGATGCACATGAGCCAGGCGAAAACTGATATTGTCTGGCATCAAGGCGATGCCCTCTTCGATCGCCGAGAGCGCCATCGTCCAATCCTCTGCCTTTATCGCCGCCCAGAATTTGTCATTGATTGGCTTCTTCAAGCCCTGTTCGCGCGCTATTGCGCCATTTCTGGCGATCCGCGCCGTGTCGGCGGCCTTCGCTTCATCGCTGGCGCGCCAACTGCCGTTCAGCACTTTCGGCAAGACCTCGTCGAGTTGCCTCGGATGACCGATAAAGGCGATGTGGCCGTCCCGGTCGACCACGAACGAGGTCGGAATTCCGACCGAAAAGCTGGGCTCCCTCCAAAGCTTGTTCATTTCGCCTGTAGGGTCGAACGCGATCCGATAGTTCAGATCCGGGCATTTTTCGGCCAACCACGCGCCCAACTTGGCTCGGACCTCAACGGGCGAGGAAGCGTCTTCATCAGCCGCGACTCCGACGACCTCAAGTCCGGCGTCCTTGTATTTCTCCTGCAGTTGCACCAGTTGGAGTGCCGCGGCCGCACATGGTCCGCACCAAGTCGCCCAAAACTCGACGACGTACACTTTGCCGGGCTGGAAACTCGCAAACGGCTCGCCACGCAGCCAGGTCTCGACCTTGATCGGGGGAGCCTGTGTCTCCATCTGCAATGCCATGTTGCTCTCCAAGGCTATTGCCAAAGGTTGCGCGACTTTGCGCGCGAGCTTGTTTCCCACTAAGCGAGGGGCACACGGGTTCAAGGAAAGCGAGCATCACCCGTCTCGCGCGTCTGCGCGCAGTGAGCGTTTACTCAGTCTTGCCGGCATCCAGTGTTGCCGAATCTCCACTTGCAAAGGCTGTGCCAGTGCGCTCGGCGTGCAGTAAGGCGTGGTTTCGCTTGAAAACCCACCATGCGACGAAGATGGCCGGTTGTATTGAACCCGACATGTTTGCCGCCGTTGTCAGGTTTTGGACATGCATCACGCGCTGCGCGCCGCCAGAAGAGCCTGGCCACGGACCACTCAACATGTATACCGGCCAAGGGATGAGCAGATGGACATCATGACTGCGTCGGCTATCGCCAGGCTCGTCATCATCGTCCGCTTCGTGCCCATTGGGTTGAGCTGTGGGCCGTTACGGTTCCTCAGGCGGTAGCGGAACTCGGCATTTCAATTGCAAGGCGCCGCTCCATGCGCGTGCCGCTGTGCCCCCTCGCCCGCCTTGCGATTGAATTTCTCGGCTGGTGACATGGGCGTCCTCAACGACGACGCTGGTCCAACTGCGGCCCGCCACTACCGCCATCGCCAATGCCGCCATTTTCAGATAGACTATGACGATCGTGGCGGACTGGCCAGGAGTGCTGGTGCCGGCCGGTGAACTCTGGGGGCTTCCTGCTTTGGTGCTACCTTTGTGTGTTTCTGGCGCCCGGGCGCTACAGCGCCCGCCCGGGTACGAATGCGAACATTGTCGGATTTGATCAGCCCAAGACCATTCGACCGCCACGCGGGTCCGGCCGGACCGACTGAATACACTGAAGATGCGGCCTTCCTCGCCGCTCTACCATCTCAGCCAATGACATTATGATTGTTGCCATCGCTTGCCGCCCAATCCGGCAAGGGCCCGACTGTCCAGACTCGAAGTCGAGGGTCTTGGCCGCGCGGTACTATGATTGCGTTGTTCAGCCCCAACCCAATAGTGAGGGCGATCCCTGATTTCGCCCATGCGGATGCCGATGCGGGTCCGAACGGCGTGCCGCGTCGAAAGGATTCTCGTTTTCGACCTGACGCCGACCTGCGAACCCTTGAGTTTGAATGCATTGAGAAGCCCAGTACGTCGGCGCGGCCGTTAAGTTCCGCTCACGGATCATCTCGGGCGAGCAGAAGCCATCCTAAGGGCACACTGGAGACGTGCGGGATGCCTCGGGCCGTGGCGCTTGTAAATCGTCTCGAGGCGCTCCGCGAAAACCTGCGCGTTTGCCGCGACCTTGGCCGACTTGGCATCAGGATAGGCGAGCAGCGAAGCAGAGCTTCGAACAGAATAGGTGCCCCTTCGGAACCGTCACCGCGCCAAAAACAGCGGCAATGGCGGCTTTGCTTCTATCCATCTCCTCACGCCACCGAAGAGCCGCTCGCGCAGCCGCCGGCTTCCATAAGCGCCCATGACAATCATGTTGGCAGACGTGTCGATTGCGTGCTGCGCGAGCACTGTTGCCGCCGGCTTGCCGGCGCTCGGCAGCCGGTCGACCGACACCCGAGCACCATGCCGGGTGAGATAGGCAGCGACGTCGGCTCCCGGCTCGATGCCGTTTCCGGTGCAGGTCACCTCCGGATCGACTAATGTGAGGCGAACTTCCTCGGCACCGGACAGCAACTCCAGTGCTTCCCGAACCGCACGGGACGCCTCGACGCGCGAATCCCAGCCGACCAGCACGCGCCGTGGCGACAGAGTCGCCTCGGCACCCTTCGGTACGACGAGCACCGGCTTTCCGGTATCAAACAAGCTGCCGTTGATAACAAGAGGTCCGAGATCGATGTCGTTGAGAAGTGCGGGGCCGACGATGGTCAGGTCACTGCAGAGCGCCCGCTGTCGCACCGCGTCGCCGACGCTGTCCTGATCGCAGTATTCGGTATCGACGTCATAGCAAATCCACAGGGCTCCCAGCTGTTTTTGAATATCCCTGGACGTCTTTTCCAGAATGGCCATGTCGTGTGAAAATTTCTCGATTTGCCTATAGCGCTTTTCCAGTTTGGCAATGGCCGCTGCACGTCGTTTTGGCCACTCGGGGATGGAACCGCAAAGCGGCGGAGACCCGATAATAAGTACCGAAAGGTTCGCACCGCCCTCAGCACACAAGCCGGCAGCTATTGTGACGTCCTTATCGGAGTGGTGAGCTCCCGTCACACTGAGTACGCTTTTGAAGGCCATGGACTGCTTCTTTTCGAGTATGTTGTACCTGCAGGCGTTTCGAAGCCGCTAGACTTGCCCTCGCGAGGGAGAGGGGAAATGGCAAACCGGCTTGCCATTCAGCCATCCGGCTTCTCCAGCGAGTAACCTGCCGATCTGACGGTACGAATGACGCTGTCGGGCGAGGCCGCCTTCAGCGCCTTTCTGATCCGGCTGATATGAACGTCGACGGTGCGCGCACCGATATGGATATTGTTGGGCCAGGCCGCGTCGATCAGCTCATCTCGGCTAAAGACCTTGCCGGGGGCCTCAAGCAAATGCCGCAGCAGGTTGAACTCGAGCGGTCCGAGATGGATGTCATGGCCATTACCGCGAACTCGGTAGGCATCGAGCTTCATCTCAAGGCCGCCGCAGCAGAGCCAGCTGCCGTTTTCGGCCCCGTTTGAACCCGGCTTCGGCAGCGCCAGCTTCGTGCGCAGACAGTCAAGCAGCGTGGCCGGCGCGATCGGCCGCACAAAACTCTCGTCGATGCCTGCCTTCAACAGATCGAGGTGCTGGTTCTCGGCGCCGGGGGCAATCAGGGCAATAACGGGAAGGCCACCCGTCCGGGGCTCGCTCTTGAATGTTGCGCAGATTGTGGAGCCCGTTGCGCTTGCTGGCCCGCAATCCAGCACCACCGCCTGGAGTTCTCGTTCATCGGCCGCTGCAATTGCTTCCTTCACGCCGCCGGCCGGCTCACTCGTGAAGCCGTCCACCCCCAGAATGTGACTGAGGAACAGATACAACTCCGCATCTTGCGAACAGATCAGGACCAATGGCTTCATCGGCGCTACCCCAAGAAGCAAATCGGCCTCGACCGCCCCGGTTGGGTAGGCGGGCCATGGCATGTCTTCAACGCCTGGCATGATCCCCTTGCTCGAAAATCGCTTCCATCACGCCCGCGCCACATCGGGATAGGCTTCAATGGCCCCGATCGCATCACCGGCCAGTTTCGTACCCGCCGCCGCAAGTTTCCAGAACGTCTCGAAGCCGAACCGGTGGACGTCGCGCAGGGTCTTCGACAGAACGACCAGCCGCCCGGCCGTGAAGAGGACGCGCCCGAAGCCCTCATGGCTCATCTCCATCATCGGCGATGCCATCAGGCCGGAACGCTCTTCGATCGCGAGCCCGACGGCGGTGTAAAACATGTCGAGCCTCCACAGGACGTCAGGATCGGGATCGCCGATAATCGGGATCGCACGGCGCTGTTCCTTTGTGATGATGAAGTCGCCCAGGAGCTCGACGTCCGATTTGCCTTCCCATGTTCCGTAGGAATCTTGAGCACGGATCAGCCGCACGAGGCATTTGACGAACGGGGTGGCAAGGGCCGCCTCGTCCTCGGCGACATCAGGGCTGACCACGGCGTCAAACATTTCGCCCACTCCTCATTTGAAGTCCTCGTCTTCGAAGCACGGTTTCTTTTCGGCAACGCCGGCCTGGCCCAGCACCTTGCGCAGCCAGGGGGGAGGAGCCTTCCTGAGCATCGTTTGCGTGCGCAACAGCACCTCTTGGATGGTTTGGGGCTGCGGCACTTTGATCGGATGGATTTTCGCCGAAATAACCTTGGCCGCCGAAGGTCCCCCAATAGCCAGGCAAAACAGGAGGTGACAGCCCTTCAGCGCCTCCACCTTCGGAGTGATGCGATCGTCGCCCTCGCTGCGATGCGTCCCGCTCTCATCGGAAACGTCGTCGAAGGCCACGGCTTCCACAAGTTGCCATTCCTCGCGCGTCACGTCGTAGACCGCAAAGCGCTTGGCCGACCCGAAGTGAGCGTTGAGGTTGTTCATGTCTTGCGTAGCGATCGCCACGCGCAAAGCGCCGGCTTGCCGTAGCGGCATCGATGCGTGAACCTCGTCAGAGACGAGCGAGAGGCGACGAACTGAGCTCATCTGGCATTTCTCGGTGTCGGAATGGATCAAGCGCCTCAGGCGTCGGCGCATGTCGATTGGCCTGGAAGATGTTGGCAACCTCGAAGATCAGGTCGCGGGTTCCCTGATAGAGTATTGTGAGCTTGTGCTGGCTGCCGAGCCGGTCAAAGATCGGGAAGCCGACGCGCATGAGCGGGATGCCAAGGTGCTGCGCCGCCTGGCGGCCGTGGGAATGGGTGACGAGGAGATCAGCGCCTGCGCCAAGAGCTTCCAAATCGCCGAGATCGCCGATCTGAACCGAGTCCGCCGGTACTTTCTCCAGAATTTTCGACATATTGGTCGTGGTGACCGCCGCCGCGATTTCGGAGCCCATGGAGACGAAGAAAGTCGCGAGTTGGTAGAGCTGGTCTGGTTCGGCAGCGATCGCAATTTTCTTGCCTCCGAAATGGAAATGTCCGTCGAGCAACGCGTCCTGCAACTGCGCCCGACGCCGGCGCACCCCGGCCGGCACCGGCGCGCCCGAAATCGCTGACAGCAGCGAGACGAACCGGTCTGCGGCCTTCAATCCAGCCAGGGACTGGAACATCGCGTAAGGCACGCCGGTCAACCTGTGCAGCAGCTCGGCCGGGCGGCGCATATGCTCACCGATGACAATGCATCGCACGGCCGTGCCAAGCTCGCGGATGTCCTCGACGCTGGTACCGCCATAGGTGGTCGTGACCCAGCGGTCTGGCACTGTACCGTCGAGCGAGCCGGAGACGTCCGGCACAATCACCGGCTTGAGCCCAAAGCTTTCGACCATGTCGCGCAAATGCTCGATATCGGCCACAGTGAGATTCCAGCCGGGCAGGATCGCGATCTTCTTCGATTGCCGCGCCTGCTCGCCGGGACGCGTGATCCTTCCGATCATCGCCGTGACAGCCTTGGCCCAGCCCTCTTCGATCGCCCCCTCGAAATCCGGCGTGTTGGCCAGCACGATCTCCGTACCCGCGAGTTCTTCCGCGCGCTTCTGCCTGATATTGGCGATATCCCCTGCGAAATCCTCACCTCGGGTTTCCGTTAGCGCCGTCGTGCAGACCCCGATCAACTTTGGCTTTGTGCGAGTCTTGAGATTGAGGATCGCCTCTTCCAGATGATCCGCCCCGCCAAGGATCGTCGCCACTTCGTCCATCGCGGTAGTCTGCAGGGGGATGGCTTCCTTGAAATGCCGCACGAAAAGCACGAGCGCGAAGCTGGTGCACCCCTGGCTGCCGTGGAACAACGGCATCGCACCATCGATCCCAAGAAAGGCCAGGGCTGCACCCAGCGGCTGCGACGACTTCAGTGGATTGACGGCCGCGGCTTTTGTCTGGGGAAGGATGCGGACCATCTTTCCTCAACACTCGCCGAAATCGTCGGCCGTCGTGCCGGCGAATTTCTTGAAACCCTGGACGGTCGCGGTCTCACCCTTCGTGCTCGGCGGTTCGTCCCCTGCGGGGAGCCGGCACTCCCACGGTGGTGGCTCCCGCACCTGGCGCCAGATCGGGTTGTGGATGGCGAGGTCGATTTGGCGCACGAGTTCCACCATGCCGTCATAACCGGCATAGGGCTGGTGACGCTCCTGGTTGATATCGAGCCAGGGTACCTTGGCCTTCAGTGCGATAAACTGCGTGCGCCCTCCCGACAGCATGATGTCGGCCTCGTGTTTTGAGAGCATTGCGTAAAGCTCGCGCGGTGCCATGGCCTCGAACATGTGGTTTTCGTCCTTGAGTATCTTCTTGATGCGCTCCTTGTCTTCGGGCGTTGATTTCTTGACCGAGGTGCCGACGATCTCGATGCCGATCTCCATCAGCGCGTGGACGACCGACCAGGACTTCACACCGCCGGTGTTGAGAAGCACGCGCTTGCCTTCGAGCCTCGGCCGGTAGGCCGCGAGCTTCTTCCAGGCAATCGCCTCCTCTTCAGCAATCAATGCCTCGGTGCGGCCGAGGATCTCCGGATCCGCACCCTTCTTCACGAGCAGTCTGGAGATCTGCCGCAGCGCTTCAGAGGTGTCGGTGATGCCGTAGAAGGAGCCTTCGAAAAACGGGATGTCCCAGCGCTGCTCCATCTTGCGCGCCAGATTAATGAGGGCGGTCGAGCACACGATCATGGTCGCCCGGGCGCGGTGCGCTGACGCAACGTCGAGGTAGCGGGCGTCGCCCGGAATTGAGGCGCGCACCCGGATGCCGAGCCGATCAAGGAGCGGCTTCACCAGCCAAAATTCGCCCGAGAGGTTGAATTCACCAAGGATATTGATGTCGTAAGGGCCGGCATCGTCGGGCTCCGCCGTGCCGATGACATGGTCGAGCAGCGCCTCGCCGGCAAGCTTGTTGCCGAGATTCTTGGACCCGACGAAGCCCGGCGCATTGACCGGCACCACCGGCAGGTCGAACTTTTCGGCCGCGCGTTTGCACACGGCCTCGATGTCGTCGCCGATCAGCGCCGTCACACAGGTCGAATAGACGAAGATCGCGGGCGGCGCGTAAGCTTCCTTGATCTCGCGGATCGCTTTGAAAAGCTTCCGCTCGCCCTGCCCCATCATCACGTCGAGTTCGGTGACATCGGTCGTGAAGCTTGTGCGCCATAGCGTTGGCCCGGACGAAGCCGTGCCCCGGTTGTCCCAGGAATTGCCCTCGCAGGCGAGCGGTGCATGGACCAGATGCGCGACATCGGTGATCGGCTGCAGCACGATTTTTGCGCCGTCGAAGGCACAGCCGCCGGCTGCCGCCCCGGGGGTCAGCGGCTTGGAGCAGCCCTTCTTGCGCGCCTTGGCGTCCTTGCCGCGGTTGTTTTCGCAGGCAGGCTCGTTGAAGACATCTTGGATTTTGGCATTGAGCGAGGACATTGCGCCGGTCTCCAAAGTCAATCGAGAAGACGGACCGATCGTAAAAGCCGGCCACCGCTCTTAGCGGGTGAGGTCATAAGAATAGTCCGTCACCCCCGTCTCGCTTGTCTCGCGATCGAGTTTGTCGAAGATCTTGTCGAGGATTGTCGTCAGTACGCGCAACCCGCCTTGGTAGCCCATGAGCGCAAAGCGATGGTGGTGGTGCCGGTCGAAGATCGGAAACATCAGCCGGATCAGCGGCGTGCCGGTGTCGCGCTCCAGATACTTGCCATAGGAATTGCCGATCAACAGGTCCACGGGCTCGGTGAAGAGCAGCGATCGCATCGCCCACAGGTCCTTGCCCGCCCAGACTTGAGCCTCCTTGCCGAAGGGCGAGGATGCAAGCAGCTCCTTCATCTGGTCTTCCCACGCCTTCGTGCCGTTGGTGGCGAGGCAGTGAGTCGGCTCGCCGCCTGTCTCCATGATGAAGCGGGCCATGGCGTGGACAAAGTCCGGGTCGCCGTAGAGTGCGTATTTCTTGCCGTGCAGCCACGATTGGCTGTCCGCCATGGCGTCAACAAGTCGGCCACGCTCCAGTCGGATTGCCTCGGGGATTTCCTTGCCGGAGATCGCGGAGACCTCCACGAGGAATTCGTCGGTCGCCTGGACGCCCAGCGGGTAATGGAACGAGGCTGTGGCCTGGCCGACCTCCTCGCAATATTCCAGCGTCTTTCGGGTGTTGTAATGCTGTAGCGAAAGTGTCGCCTCGGCGTTGAGTGCGTTCCTCACGTCTTGGATTTTCGTGCCGCCGTCATACATGCGGTATTCGCCGTCCGATGGTGTGTCGAACTGGTCAGAGGCATCTTGGATGAACGTGTAGGACACGCCCATCAGATCGAGCAGGCGTTTGAGTTCCCGGTTGTTGCCAACGCAAAAGCCGTCGAAGCCCGGAATGATGTTGATCGTCCCTGGGGCTTCCGTTCGCTCATGGCCTTTCCAGAAGTGTTCCAAAATGCCCTTGACCGTACCATCATAGCCGTCGATGTGGCTGCCGACGAAGGCCGGCGTGTGCGCGAAGGGCACGTCGAAGTCGCGCGGGACCGAGCCTTCTTCCTTCGCGTTCTCTATGAAGCTGTGCAGGTCGTCGCCAATGACCTCGGCCATACAAGTCGTCGATACGGCGATCATCTTCGGGTCATAGAGTTGATACGTGTTGGCGAGCCCGTCGACCATGTTCTTCAGGCCGCCGAACACTGCCGCGTCTTCGGTCATCGAGGAAGAAACCGCCGAAGCAGGCTCCTTGAAATGGCGCGACAGGTGCGAGCGGTAGTAAGCCACGCAACCCTGACTACCGTGCACGAAGGGCATGGTTCGCTCGAAGCCCGTGGCCGCGAACACCGCGCCGAGCGGCTGGCAGGCCTTGGCGGGGTTGATGACAAGCGCTTCGCGAGCGAAGTTTTTTTCCCGGTATTCCCAGGTCTCGGTGAACTCGCGTTGATCGGTAACGACCTGATCCTGGTGCGGACATTCGAAATTCAGCTTCTTCTCGGCCAGCATCTGCCTGTATTCCGGCTCGCGGAAGAGGGGCGCATGGTCGAGAATTTTTTCGGCCGACTGCGGCATGGTGGTCACCTCTTTTTCTATCTGACCGCGCCATACGGCGGGACAGGAACATCAAACGTTTCTGGTCTTCCGCGTATCACGGGGTCGCGGGGTTTATCGTCTCCTTGGGAAGACCAGGCTAAGGGCCTGGCATTTATTCGGCAGCCATCGCCCGTCCACGGCTCGGACGCCTTTTCCAAGGCGCCTCGAATAGGCCCCAGACCGGGTTGTTGATGGCAAGATCCACATCACGGGCGAAAACGGCAAAGCCGTCATAGCCATGATAGGGCCCCGAATAATCCCAGGAGTGCATCTGACGGAACGGTATGCCCATCTTTTGCACGGGGTATTTTTCCTTGATCCCCGAGCCTACGAGATTAGGGCGAACCCCCTCGATGAACTTCTCCAACTCATAACCGGTCACGTCGTCATAGATCAGCGTGCCGTTCTTCACGTAGTGAGCAGTGCGTTGATAATCGTCATTGTGGCCGAACTCGTAACCTGTGCCGACGATCACCATGCCGAGGTCCTCGTAGGCTGTGATGACGTGGCGGGGGCGCAGGCCGCCGACATAGAGCATCACCGTATTGCCTTCGAGGCGCGGTCGGTATTTGGCGATTACCTCGTCGACCAAGGGGCGGTACTTGGCGATCACCTTTTCGGTCTTCTCCTCGATTTCCGGCCCAAAATGCTTGGCAATCTTGCGCAGGGAGGCTTCGATCTGGGAGGGACCGAAGAAATTGTACTCCATCCAAGCGATGCCGTACTTTTCCTCCATGTGCCGACAGATGTAGTTCATAGACCTGTAGCAATGGATGAGATTGAGCTTGGCCTTCGGCGCGCGCTCTATCTCGGCGAGCGTGGCGTCGCCCGACCAATTGCCGACCACGCGCAGGCCGATCTCCTCAAGCAGGATTCGCGAAGCCCAGGCGTCGCCGCCGATATTGTAGTCGCCGACCACGTTGACGTCGTACGGGCCACCCTCGAACTCGACGTCCCTCTTCTCGAACACCCAGTCGCGGATCGCATCATTGGCGATGTGGTGGCCGAGCGATTGCGAGACGCCGCGGAAGCCCTCGCAGCGCACCGGCACGATCGTCTTTTCGATCTCCTTGGCCTTCTTGCGCGAAACCGCTTCGGTGTCGTCGCCTATGAGGCCGATCGGGCACTCGGACTGCACGGTGATGCCCTTGTTCAACGGAAAAAGTTCTTCAATCTCGTCGATGATCTGTTCCAGCTTTTTGTCGCCGCCGAAAACAATGTCTTTCTCCTGGAAATCGGAGGTGAACTGCATTGTCCCGAAGGTGTCGATGCCGGTGGTGCCGACATAGTAGTTGCGGCGCTGCGACCAGGAGTATTGCCCGCAGCCGACGGGGCCGTGCGAGATATGGACCATGTCCTTGACCGGACCCCACACCACGCCTTTTGAGCCGGCATAGGCGCAGCCGCGAATGGTCATCACGCCGGGAATGGACTTGATATTCGATTTGACGTCACATTCGGAAAGGACCTCCCCTTCCTCGCCGGCCTCGTCCCCGCTCTTTGCAACGTTGAGGTGCTTTTTGCGGCGCTTCGCCGTCTTGTCGGGATATTGCGACAACACCTCCTCGATAAGCTTCGCATGAAGAGCACCGTCATTTTCGTATTCCAGGCTCATGGGACCCCTTTCAAGGTTCGTGTGACGCCTCACCGGCGAGGCGCCGTTACAAAGGCGCGCTTGGTCAAGGCCGCACCTCAAGTCGACAACGCTTGTTACAGTGCGGCCGCCTTCGCCGTTTCCTTGGCTTGGAGTTCGGCAAGCATCTGCTCGTCTGTCTTCATGATGCCGAAGTCGAGCAGCATGTCCTCGAGCTCCTCCATGGTGATTGGGGTCGGGATGGTGCCCTGGCGCGAATTGGCATGGATCTTCTCGGCCAGCGCACGGTATTCCCCGGCCTGCTTTGAGTCCGGCGCATACTGGATCACCGACATCTTCCTGAGCTCGGCGTGCTGGACGATATTGTCGCGTGGCACGAAATGGATGAGCTTGGAATTGAGCTTGGACGCCAGTGCTTCGGCGAGGTCGAGCTCGCGGTCGGTTTGGCGCTCGTTGCAAATCAGGCCGCCGAGCCGCACGCCGCCCGAATGGGCGTATTTCAAAATGCCCTTGGCGATGTTGTTGGCGGCATAGAGCGCCATCATCTCGCCGGACATGACGATGTAGATTTCCTGAGCCTTGTTCTCGCGGATCGGCATTGCAAAACCGCCGCACACCACGTCCCCGAGCACGTCGTAGGAAACATAGTCGACATCATCGTAGGCGCCGTTCTCCTCGAGGAAGTTGATCGAGGTGATGACGCCGCGGCCGGCGCAGCCTACACCCGGCTCGGGGCCGCCCGACTCCACGCACTTGATGCCTCTGTAGCCGATCTTGAGCACGTCTTCGAGTTCGAGGTCTTCCACCGAACCTTCCTTTGCAGCAAGGTGCAGCACGGTATCCTGCGCCTTCGAGTTCAGGATCAGGCGGGTGGAGTCGGCCTTGGGATCGCAGCCGACGATGAGTATCCTCTGCCCGAGATCGACAAGGGCGGCGAGCGTATTTTGGGAGGTGGTGGACTTGCCGATGCCGCCCTTGCCGTAAAAGGCGATCTGACGCAGACCTGACATGTAGCTTTCCTTCCTTCGTTCCATTCATCGCGGCTGCCCGCGACATGAATGCCGGTCGGCAGCTTTTTCGCCGCCTCGTAATGCAAGGTTCAAAACTCGTGCCAATTTTATTGACCGATCGAAGAAAGTTTTTTGTTCTTCCTTTTCAGTTATTTGACCTGAGCAAAATAAGGGAATGGCTAACCGAGCCCGTGTCGCGAACCTGACAAGACCAACGAAACCTGTCGGAGAGCGTAAATATGACAGCCATACCTCACGCCGGGACCGAAAGGCACAAACGCTGTCGTCCACTCCTCGTGAGTGGCACGCCTCCCCGGAAAATCGCCCGCGCGAGAGAGTGGTGTCTCGATGAGCGTCGCATGGTCGGGGAGGGAATCTCGCCTGCGCAGGAGAAGCAGCGACAGAAGCGCCGCTTGAAGGAAGCCAAGAGTTTCGGTGAGTTCGGGGAGCGTTGGTTCAGGAAGCGCGTATGGCTGACAGTACACGCGCCATGCGCCGGGCGATCTTCGACCGCGACATTGTGCCGACCTGGAGAAACCGGCTCCTCAAGGAGATCTCGCCGGACGATCGCCGGGGGCTCTGCAAGAAAGTGAAGGATCGAGGAGCACCGGCAACGGCTATCCACGTCCGCGACATCGTCAAGCAGATCTTCGCGTTCGTGATCCTGCATGGCGCGACGATCCGCTTGGGCCTGCGACTCATACTGCTGACCATGGTTCGAAAAAGCGAATTGCAGGATGCGGTCTGGGATGAAGTCGATTTGCCGTGTGGAGCATTCCCAAAGAGCGCATGAAGCGCTCCAAGCCTCATAATGTTTATCTGTCGCGCCAATCCGTCGATATCATGATCGCACTCAGGACATGCGCCGGGAACTCACGCTATGTTCTTCCATCGCGCTACGATGCTGACGCGCCGATGTCTCGAGCCACGTTTACAGAACGGTGGAAGGGCTGCTTGCCGACTTCCCCTCTCCGGTGTAATAGAATGTCGGAACTTACCTGTAATTGCCGACAGTTTGATACATGACCGGATCCCTTGAAACCTCTCAGCGCGACCTTGCAGTCAGTCTGATTGAGCACCACGGGATCATGCGCCTGTCGGATCTGAAACGCCGAGGCATCAATCCGGCTACACTTGCGCGTCTGGTAGACGAGGGCATCCTCCATCGCCCCTCACGTGGGCTCTACGAACGCGCGGATGCCGACGTCGACATTTCTCATTCCCTGGCCGAGATCGCAACCCGAGTTCCGAAAGGCGTGATCTGCCTCGTATCGGCGCTCCAGTTTCATGAGATCACGCTGCAGCTTCCGCGCAGCGTCTGGATCGCAATCGGCTCCAAGGACCGCAAGCCGACGATCGACTATCCGCCGATCCGGGTTGCTCGCTTCGGCGAAAAGGCGCTCACCATTGGCGTCAAGACCTACACCATCGATTCGGTACCTGTCCGGATCTTTGATCCGGCCAAGTCGATCGTGGACTGCTTCCGCTTCCGTAATGCCGTCGGCCTCGACGTTGCAATGGAAGCGCTCCGCATGGGCTGGCGGTCCAGAAAGGCCAGGCCCGACGACATTGCCCGATATGCGCAGGCGCTGCGCATCTGGAGTGTCGTTCGTCCTTATCTTGAAAGCACAGTTGCTGATGAAGGATAGGCCGGCGAATCTTCCAGCATCGATTCTTGCTCGGCTCCGCAACATCGCGCGGGACAAACAGACGGACAATCAGCTCATCCTGAGAAGATACGCCATCGAGAGGCTGCTTTATCGGCTGAGCATCTCCCCGCATCGAGATCAGTTCATCCTGAAGGGCGCGATGCTCTTCACAGCGTGGCTCAACGATCCGTTTCGCCCTACGCAGGACCTCGATCTTCTTGGATTCGGCAATCCAGCCGTAACGGCGATCCGATCCGTTTTCGAAACAATTTGCCGGATCGAGGCCGAAAGAGACGGACTGGTGTACGATGCGAACGGCCTGAGCGTCGAGGTGATCCGTGAAGGCCAGCAATATGGCGGCGTCAGGGTGCAGACGACAGCGTTTCTCGGGAGGACCCGGATCCCGATACAAGTCGACATCGGCTTTGGTGACGCTGTTACGCCGACGGCGCAGGAACTGGAGTTTCCGTCGCTTCTGTCGGCCGAGGGTCCTCGACTGAGAGCCTATCCCAGGGAAACCGTGGTTGCCGAAAAACTCCAGGCAATCGTCGTGCTTGGCCAGGCGAACAGTCGCACGAAGGATTTTTACGACCTGCTGGCGCTGTCGCGGCTGTTCGCGTTCGAAGGTGGATCGCTGGTCCAGGCAATCCGAGCGACATTTGAACGCCGTGACACGCTACTGCCAACGGAGACTCCGCTTGGACTCAGTACCGCTTTTGCCGAGGACAGCGAGAAGGCAAGGCAATGGACGGCGTTCGTCGGAAGGGAACCGCTTCTCTTGCAGCACCGAATCTCCCGGCCGCGATCGTCGCGATTGGCGAGTTCGTTTTTCCGCCGCTCCAGGCTGCAGCCTTAGCCGACGGTTTCGAGCGTCATTGGCCGGCCGGCGGCCCTTGGACATAAAGCTCGGACTTGCTTTGTTCCACGGGCGGTTCACGGCTCTCGAAATCGTTACGGATCGATCGGCTGCCACGGCAGCGGATCAGCTTGGGGCGCGGAGGTGTCGACCTGTCGACATAGCACTTCGAAGTGCTTTTTCGCTAGGCCGATGCTTTTATTGCATTGCGGGATGACATTTGTGCGTTGCAATATCTGACGCGGAAGCTACTATGAGGGTGTCGGCCATCAACTCTCTCGATGCGATGCCGATCTTGAATGCGGCACACCCCCTCTAGTGCCGTTTTCGAATCGGGCCCGTTGCCACCTCCTCCCGGCAGCGGGCCTTTTCTCTCCAAGGCTGCCTCTTGGCCAAGCACGGTGCCGCCATCAATTCGAGCGCAGAATTTCGAGTTGAATTTCTGGCGATCCAGCAGCTATTGAACTCCGGCGTCGCGCCTGTACACCGAAACCCTGTCGGTGGAGATATCGCTCAAGGCAAAATGAGGTACGCCGGAAAATACGATGATTTTCAGCTCCTTAATGAGCGGCAGACTCTAGAAATTCGCGCTATTCGGTAGCAATGCCACCAAATCCCTTCGGCATTATTCAGCGGCAGGCGACGCGTCTTCTTCGAAGGGCCAGTTACCTGAAGGCTTTGGCTATGGCGTGGATTTGGGCTCGGGAATAGCCTCCGCAATCTCCCTCATGCGATCGAGGCAGACGTCGGCAATAGGTCGCCATTCTTCAGCAATATTGAGTTCCCCCAATTCATTGCGAACATAATCTTCTTGGAGGTTGATTAACCTAGTGCCAATAGCCGCCTTCAAATGCGACACGAAACGTAGGTTGTCCTGCAGCACATCCGGGAATAGGTGGTCCACTACTGCGATATCGAATATGTCGCGGACCTTCAACAAAGTGCCACGATAGTTCAGCTTCTTTAAGGCTATCTCCACCGGGTGTTCGATTTCAATCGAATGGGAAAGTCGCTGACTAAGTTCAGTCGGGTCAATGATTGTTCGCCCCGTTGGCACATCAGTAATGTAAGACGCGACGATAAAATCGATCTCGCCTTCTGGGTAGATGAGTTTGAGGTAGTTTGCCGCCTCATCATATGCCTGATGATCCCAGATGCCTTCGCCACCCAATCGGGGCGAAAGGATCGACAAATACTGGGGGTCATCGATGAAAGCGTCGATGTCCTTGCTCAGGCGATGACCAGTGTGGACCATCAGAGCGGTACCGCCCCCGAGCACCCAATCGGGGACGGGTTGCCCTTTCGCGCGGAGTCGATCGAGGCCTGTTACTGCTCTATCGAGGAGAAGGCGCCAGTGAGACAAGTTCGCTCTCCAAATCCGGATTGTACTCGCCCGTCGCGGCCTTCGTTGCCATGTAAGCCTTGGCGAGCTTGGATTTAGAGATACCGTGAGCGCTTGCAAACTGAAAAACGAGAAAAGGCTCCACGTCTGTGAAGAAAGTGGCGACATGGACGGGCCAGTCGTCCAGTTTGGCCTTGGCAATACACTCCCGCAGCGCCGCTACGCTGATATCCCGCTTGTAGGGCGCGTTGACCGTAGCCAATACAAGCCCGTCCACTGCTGAAAAGCCTTCAGCAGCGCCAATGATATGGGTCTTCGTAATCGCGCGAACCATGCTGGGTATATAGTTCTTTCGCCCGACAAAGTCGACCACGGGCAATTTGGCATCGCGCCTCACAATAGAATTCACCGCGGCACAACGACCCGTTCCGATCGTCAGCCCAAAATGCAAGGAACCGATCGACTCCCGCCGCCATATCCAAGGGCCCGCCCCATGTTGAGGGGATAAGCATACGACGCTCGGGCCTCCCACGGCCGCCGCTTCGCCCATTGCGTATCGACGACTGCCCAGTCCAGGAGCCTGAACCTGAACCCCAGGCCTCTAATTCTCCCTCGCACCGCCTGACCCCCAGGATTTTGGAGGGTCCGGTGTGGTTCGAAGATAGCCATCGCGATCCGAGAACGAAACGCGGGGGTGTGAATTACCGAACGAGCAGCATTTCCTGATGTCCCTGGCATGCCGGGACATGCCCATCCAGGATCTCGTCGAATTGACGAGGAGGAAGCCTACACGACCTTCTGCCATTTCCGCTGGCCAAAGACGAATGGCGAGCCCGTCTGCCCGCATTGCGGCCTTCTCGGCTGCTACGCGCTCCGCAGGCGCGCTTTCAAGTGCTCTGGCTGCCGCCGCGAGTTCTTACCGACGTGCCGAAGAGAGCGCAGAGTTCATTGACATGAACGAACTTAGTCCGGCCCTTTCCCATTCGGCTACGCGCGGACGAAGCTGCGCTTCGGGTTCAGCATGAGTATCGTCTCCGTTCCACCACTTCTCCCTTCTCGCGGCCCAGCCCTGCCCTTGGTAGAGCTTCCGACATTTTCGTCCACCTTCTGACACAAGAAGGTTCGTCGCACGTGGAAACGCCTTGTATGTTTCCCGAGCATTAGCTGCTTGAGGTGTTACAAGTTCAGCCCGATGAGATCGCCGTCTTAGACGGAAGCCTTTCCTCCATGGCGACCCCGAAAGCAGGTCCCTCTACTCAAGGTAAAAATCGCTTCCATCCCTGCTGCAAGTCAGATGGCACGGCATTTGCGACAGCTCATTAGAACCATCGAACCACAAACAAAGCGACGAGTGAACCATTGGTGACTCCGTACAAGCGCTTGAGGCGACGGTGACTATTGCGGATAAACATCGGGAGGTCGTCCCCTCCAGGCGTCAGTGCTCGCTAGCTTTTCTGCGCAGGTGTGGTCGGAGGCCGACATCCAACAGCGCGGCATGCGCCCAATTGCTGCTTGCCCGTCCTCATCAGCATGTGAATGCCGAAGCACTGCATCGAGGGGTCACTCCAACCGACGTCGGCGCGCCACTGGCAACCATCTACAATACGCAGAACCACTTTCGTGAAGCGAGACTCTTGCGCGACCTCAACGTTGCGGCGCCACACGGCTATTTCGAGATTGACACTGTCGATCACCACCACTTTCTCCTCGACGACAAGCAGCCAGTCATCCACATCCCTTCCAGCGCCACTTGCCGCAAAAGGGTTGCTCGATCCCGCCCAAATCACTCATATTGGCCAGGCCATTCGGATGACGAAGAGGGTGGGCCCAAGGCCTTCCCGTACCACCGGATGGAAGAGCGATTTGGAAGCCGCCAAGGCCTTCATCTCATGTCCGGCATGCCTGCCGAGTCGACGTTGCGTCGGCCCAAACCGAGAAGCCATGCCAGGTTTCTTCTAAAAGGAGCTACTTGATGACCATCACGAAGAAGGTCCCCTTCGTTACTTTTCGCACGCGTGTTCGCGATGAGTCCGTCGAGGGGCCAAATCCATACCGCTGGCAAGACAAGACATCCGACGACTATTTCGATGGCAAGCGCGTCATCCTGTTCTCGCTGCCTGGCGCCTTCACCCCGACCTGCTCGACCTACCAACTGCCCAATTTCGAAAAGCTCTATGACGAGTTCAGGAAGGAAGGAATTGACGCAATCTACTGCATCTCCGTCAACGATGCCTTCGTCATGAATGCGTGGGGCAAGTCCTTGGGGCTACAGAAGGTCGAGCTTATCCCGGACGGCTCAGGCGAGTTCACGCGCAAAATGGGTATGCTGGTTGCGAAGGACAATCTCGGCTTCGGAATGCGCTCCTGGCGCTACGCCGCCCTGATCAACGACGGTGCGGTGGAGCAATGGTTCGAGGAAGAAGGGTTCTCCGACAACTGCGAGACCGATCCCTATGCCGTCTCGTCCCCGCAGAACGTTCTTGAAACACTGCAGGCCGCCGCATGATTAAGTGAGCGTCTGGCAATCCCATTAACGCACGGCCAAGCGCCTCCTCGATCGGAGTTTCGCGTACAACATGCTGTCCTCGGCAAGGCTGCTTCAACGCCAGAAGCAATCTATGGTGGCATCGCCTCAGCTCATTGAGTCGATTCGCCTGTTGCAACTGGCTCGCGCCGAACTGCATCAATTTGTGGAGCAGGAACTCGAGAAAAATCCGCTTTTGGAGCCAGCTTCAAACGACGGTGAGGCTCTTGGCGACGTGCCGATTTCGGCAGATCAGTCCACCGGCGCACGCGAAAAAGACACGGATAGGCCGACGAGCGGGGCGGCCGCCGAGCGACTGGGGGAATGGAAATCGCTGCGCAACACGACGAATACCCCTGCGGATAGTCGCCCTGCCCTGGACGAGTTTGCCGCCTGCACCGAAACCTTGCACGACCGCGTCGCTGGTCAGATCGCGCTCACTGCATTCACACCACAGGAGCGGCTGATTGCCGGCGAGCTCGCAGCCCATCTGGAAGATACGGGCTATCTTCGGGTGGACCTTGTGGAACTGGCCGGCAAACTGGACGCCCGCGAGACGGATGTGGAACGGGTTCTCGCAACCTTGCAGCAGTTTGATCCACCTGGAATTTTTGCTCGTACTCTCAGCGAATGTCTCGAGATCCAGTTGCGTCAGCGAGACCGGTTCGACCCGGCGATGGCCGCCTTGGTTGCGAACCTTGAGATGGTTGCCAGACGCGATTTTCAGGCGTTGAAGCAGCATTGCTGCGTCGATGAAGAAGACCTTCTCGAGATGTTGCATGAAATCCGTGCGCTCGATCCCAAGCCTGGCAACCGATTCCAATCCGGAGCGCCCGAATCCATCATACCCGACGTCTGGGTCACGCCCTCACCCGGAGGTGGATGGCAGATCGAACTTGATCCGGACGCATTGCCCAAAGTTTTGATCAACCAAACCTATTTCGCAGAAGTTTCGCGACACACCGTCCAGAATTCGAAAGATCAAGCGTTTCTGAACGAATGTCTGCAAAACGCGAATTGGTTAATCCGCAGCCTGGATCAGCGGGCCAAGACGATTCTTAAGGTTGCGACTGAAATCGTGCGCCAACAGGATGCCTTTTTCCAACATGGCGTGGCCCATCTGCGGCCTCTCAATCTCAGGACTGTCGCTGAGGCGATCAACGTGCATGAATCGACGGTGAGCCGGGTGACCTCGAACAAGTATATGCTTACCCCACGCGGGGTGTTCGAACTGAAGTATTTTTTCACCGTCGCGATTGCCTCCTGCCAGGGCGGCGACGCGCACTCCGCCGAAGCTGTCCGCCATCGGATCAAAGCGATAATTGCTCAAGAATCGCCCGGTGACGTGCTTTCCGACGACGAGATCGCCGTCCGGCTGAAGGAAACCGGCATCAATGTTGCGCGCCGCACCGTCACAAAATATCGCGAGGCGATGAACATCCCCTCCTCCGTGGGACGGCGCCGGGAAAAGCGGCTATGGCTCATTGGCGATCAAGATTGAAGCAGGCGTCTGGCCCTTTCTCGGCTTCTATTAGCCGCCCTCGAAGGATTATGCGGTCACGGCGCCGGCCGGGGTGTCGTCGCGACGCTCGGCGGCAAGGTGGGATAGGTGACCTTCGGCTGGTCCCCGGTGAGCGCCTGTAGGAAAGCGGTGATCTTGTCGACTTCCTCAGGGCTCAGCTGCGTACCAAGCTGGGTCGTGCCCATCACCGCCACGGCTTGCTCTAGATCCCATGCATGGCCGCTGTGAAAGTAGGGGGCGGTGAGTGCAACGTTCCTCAAGGTAGGGACCTTGAAGACATAGTCGTCATCCACCTTCCGTGTCACCTCGACGCGTCCCTTGTCGTCAGGCGGCAGGAACTCCCAGCCGGGCTTTTCGACCACCCCAAAAGGAGCGTACATGCTCCCACCGAGGTTGATGCCGTTGTGGCAAGACGAGCATCCTTTGTCGGTGAAAAGCCTGAGCCCCTCCTTCTGTTCAGTGGTGAGCGCGTTTTCGTTACCCTCGAGATACCTGTCGAAGGGTGCGTTAGGCGTGATCAGCGTCGCCTCGAACACGGCGATGGCTCTCGCGATGTTGTCATATCTGAGGGGATCGATTTCATCAGGGAAGGCTTTGCCGAACGCCTCAACGTACCCAGGAATGCCCTTGAGCTCTTCGACGGCGTGCCCGGGAGTGGTCCCCATCTCCGTTGGGTTGGAGATCGGGCCGCCGGCCTGCTCCGTCAGATCCGCTCCCCGTCCGTCCCAAAACTGAGCGATGTTGAACACCGCGTTGAATACAGTTGGCGCATTGCGGCCGCCGCGCTGCCAGTTATGGCCAATAGAGGTGGAGCGGCCATCGCCGCCAGCACGGCCGATTTGATGGCAGGTGTTGCAGCTGATGTTGTGTGCTTGCGAGAGCCGCGGTTCGAAAATAGAGCATCTTGCCCAACTCGAGCTTCTCTAAGGTCGCCGGATTGCCGTCCAGGTCTGCAGCACGCTTGGGAATGGGGCTAAACAGCGATCTCGCAACATCCAGCAGGTTGTCCTGCCCCATGGCCGTGGAGGCAAGCAGGCAGCCTGTGAGTGCAGCACATACAAACGCCAATCCCGCCGCCAAGCGGAAGACGGAGACAATAAATGTCTTAACCAAGCCCATCGACGTAAGTACCCACTATTGCTTTGATGAAGCTTTCTAGGGATTCAAGCGAACTACCGCAGCGCCCGGACCGCGTCTTCGCAACTAGAGTTGGAAGTCATTCCTGAATTGCATGAATGCCCAAGACGGGGACTTTCGGGGCGAAGCCCTCGCGCCCCTTAAGGCGAATCTGAGGCTGACCAAAGATTGAGTCTCTTTCCGGTCGTATCATCCTTTTTCTCCATTTGGGTTTTGCGAGCGGACCCGTCGCGTTCTTGCCCGCGGCGATCACATCGAATGGAAAACAACAAGGATCATGCCATTTCAGGCCAACCGAGATTTTTCTCAAACTTGCAGCGGTTACGCTCGAAGAGCCTGTCTCGGTCGAGCTACAGTTGTCGCCAATCCGACAAAATCGACAGCGGAAAAGTCGGGAGTTTGTGCGGCGACCGCTCCTAATCACGGCGGGCGCGGGTGTTTATTCATCAGCCGCGTCGAACTCTAAGTCTGCCGCCTGGGGCTGCGGAGTTATCTGTACACTCGGTTATGACGTCGATGGCGGCGAGGACCGGAGTCGCTGCCGCAATACCGCCTCGGCTTCGTCTTCAAAGCCCTCCCCGGCAATTTTATCTGGACTTCGCCTGCGAAATCGAGCGGTCTTCAAGGCCGCGCAGACCTTCCAAGGAACCCCGGCGATAGAGTTCGCGTCTCAGTCGAGCCTAGCGATCTGGCCGCGCAGCTCAAGCAGCCAGGCAGCCGCTGTGACGCGATCGGCCGCGATTGCACAGGACCAGCCGGCTATCACTTGGCCGTAGCAGGACTTGCTACGAAAGGATTGCCGGCGTCCTTGTCGCCTCCGAGTTTGCTTCGGCTGTGCGCAGGGGCTATGTCGGATTTGAAGGCCTTACAGGTTTGGCCGGTCAATTCCACCCTATGGCGCATCGACCTGGGGGAGGCATTGCGCCCACTACCGAGATTTGCGTGCCGCCGACTTCCTTTCGGGATTGCTGACAGCCTTGTGGCCGAGACCGCTCGACTTCGCCAGCGCCGACCGTTGGGCCGCATAGTTCGGCGCCACCATGGGGTAGTCGGACTTCAATCCCCATTTCTCGCGATATTCGTTGGGCGTCAGGCCGTAGTGGACGTTGAGATGACGCTTAAGCGATTTGAATTTCTTGCCGTCCTCTAGGCAGATGATGTGGTCGGGAAACACCGACCGCTTCGGATTAACCGCAGGCGCTTGGGCTGGCTTCTCTGGCTCGACCGCCTGCCCAAGATTCGACAATGACGAATTCACGCTTGCGATAAGCTCTGGCAGTGACGCGGGGGGAACGGCGTTTTTGCTGACATAGGCAGATACAATATCTGCCGTAAGTTCAATCAACAGGCCTCGGCTATTTGCGGTGTCCTCGTGCATTCAATTACTCCTATTCCGTGACAACACGGGGAACTCTTTTACCGGCTTTGTCGGGGAAGGCCAGCATGATCTGCCTATGTCGGCGTTAGTCCACCACTTCTGGCTATCGCAGCAGAAGATTCATTGAAGGCTTGAATGATCCGATAAAACTGCATTTGCAGCAGCCGACCAGTTTGGCAATTCCTGCTGGGCTGAGACCGTCGGCAAGCAGTACCATGATAATCCCTGTCAAGCCGCTGTTTGCCACCTTATAGGTGTTACGTTGTTCGATTTCCGTCGCGCCCGCGTTCCGTGATAAACCGCAACCTCAATTTGAACGACCATGCCAACGACGGTGAGCACGAAATGAACCATATCGGCCCTCGTTAAAAGATGAGGATCGAGCACCGCGACAAACGCGCCATTCTGATGTGCTTATGCGCAGTGAATGGCTCACCATCGCGCGTTCAACAAAAAGGGCTGGGCCGTCGTCAAGCAACTACACGAATGCTTTGCACCTCCAGACCTTTCTTGCCCTGCGCGCACTCGATAAAGACCTTTTGTCCCTCCACGAGCTCGCTCACTCCACAGCGGGCCAACGTTGAGGCGTGGACGAATACGTCCTTTCCGCCGGCTTCAGGAGCAATGAAGCCAAAGCCTTTCTCGGCGTTATACCATTTGACGGTGCCGGCGCTTTCCGGCGCGGATGTCGAAGTGTTGGCCGTCTCCCGTGCAATCTCCAGAACTTGCGCGACCTGATGGCCTTTTCGCGTCTCCTCCAAGGTGACCTTGAGCCGCGCTCCCTCTGGGACACTGCTCCTTCCAACCGCTTCCAATGCCCGAATATGCAGGTAGGCGTCCCTTCCGTCCGAGACTCTGACGAAGCCAAAACCTTTGCTTGCGTTGAACCACTTGACCTCTGCGTCTACCGGCTTTGCCGTCGCAGGTGACGTTTGATGAAAGAAGCTTGGGACGAGGTCCTCTTCTGGAAAAGGAAACGGGCCGTCGTCATCTCGACGCCGACGGGGCTTGCGGTAATCCTTGTATCTGCTCATGTCATCTCAGGGGAAGGAAATGGTGCTGGCCACCAAAAAGGTTGGCACGGATGGGCGGTCGCTTGGGGCTTCGGTCGCAAGTGTCAGCTCTTCAAAAGCGCCATCCATCTTTGATCAGCGACAAGCTAGAATTGTCAGCCGGACAGCAGGGCGCGGTTCAATCAACCAGACTCCGCAGAGGGCTCTCACTTGCTTTGGGCCTCGCTTTCTAACCACTGGATATCCTTCTTTGCAATATCGTTGCGAATGCGTCGCCACGGCGCTTCTATTCCGGGACCGATCCGCCATGGTTGAGACGCGTTCCGCTCGATTATTGGGAGTTGCCGCTCTTCACGATCTCGCCCTGATCGAGCGTAGGTATTTTTCGGGATGCCCGCGCCCCCCTAGCTCGTCTGTGGACTTCGGTATCGAGAAAGACATGTCTCGTGAGGAGGGCCAACCGGCCGCGGAGCATGTGTCTTCGACATTAACGCATGCCTACGAAATGATGGTAATGCCGGCGCGCAGGCCGAAAGCTCGGATCTCGAGCAACAGGTCCGCGTCGGCGCCGACCTCGATGCTGTCGTGAACCTGGAAATCTCCTTCGCTGACACGATCCTCGAACAGTATTACGCATCGGTCCGGGTCGCACTGTCGAGATGTCCAAAGCAGGCCGTCAACGTCCGCTCTGGCGCCGTGAATCGCTTGAGCCCAAAGAACAGTCTGACCGTAGGTCGATTTCGGCGTCTCGATGAGATCGCCGCGGCTTATGCCCCACACCTTGAGATCCGGCGCGAACAGGCCGGCCAGGAGCAGATCGCGCTTCGGCGCAATGCGGCTTACGCTGCGCGATTCGATGACGTCGAGGCGGACTGTCTTGAAGACGGCAGTGGGCTCGATGTCGTGAAAGATCGACTCGAAAGCCGCTGCCTCCCGCGATGTCGCCGCGTAGAGCGTCGGTACGCATGCGCCTGCGGAGTCTTGAAAAGGAGCGAATCGCGTCGGCTGACCCATGCATGGGTTGAACTGCGCCGGCCGGAAACTGGAGCCGTGCGTGCGATGGAGGACCGTGCCTTTCGTGACGTTTTGGGTGTTAATGCTCGGAAAGGAAGAAGGCGGCGGGCGTACGCTTGAAACGCTCACCCAACCACCTCTTCGCCCTCTCGTTCAGCGGCTGCGATGATTGACTGCGGATCGTCGAGCATATCGGCGGGTGCCTTGTTGGCCAGCCAGCCATTCGTCGACATGAACCAGAAGGCACGTTGCCACGCAGACAGCCGGGGAGGGAGTGCCCCGAGCGCCTTCTTGATCGTCGGGTGCGGCCGTCCCTCGCGGAACTGGAAAGCCGGGAAATACTCCTTGCCTCGGTGCTGGACCGAGAAGATGTTGCCGGCCTTTTTCCAGCGCGCTGCGGTCGCATAGAGGTTCTTGGTCTTCAGCCCCGCCTGCGCTCCGATCTCGGCGCTCGTGAGCTGAGGAACCTCCGAGACGAATCGATCACGGAGCTCGAGGTTGTCCGAGGCCAATGCTCCGCGCGCGTCGGCGAGTTCATCGGGCAGGAGGACCTCCGCGAGCTTGCTGATCGCCGACTCGAGGCGTGTTTCGTCAAGCGTGGCACTCACGCGGACGACTATTTCAAGGAAGGAGCGCACCGCGCTTCGGCGTCCTTGGTCTAGGTCGGGCTTGAGTTGAAGGACGACGGAGTGCCCCAGGGCGATGTCGGCGGCCGCGGCAGCGAGATCCACGAATCCTGTCGAGGTCGCAGTTGCTGGCGCCGCCACCGCCGGCACTGTTTCTTGAAGCGCGCGACGGATCGCCCCGACAAGAAGCTCGCGATCGACGGTGCGGCTAGGGCGCTCCTGCGCCCTAGCGCCGCCCGACGTGCGCCGTCCGCCGATCGGCGCATGCGGTCGGTCGACCATGAGGAAAGATGAGAAGAGAGCGTCGGGCATGACATCACGTGAGATTGCGTATGAGCACACTCATATCACGTATGTCACGCGACGTCCAATGCAAGAGTGTGCCGCGACTGCCTCTTGTCAAACGCATGAGAGAGATTACCGAGGGGATGTCGGGGCCTACCCTGATGGCACTCGCTATCCTATGGTCCCGTCGCATCGCGACATACAGATCGCGCACCAATCTGGACGGACAATCAATTGGCAGAGCTGCGTGAACCGCATGTGCAAAAACAGCTCGGCTATGCCTCAGCCGAAATGACGCGAAAGTATCAGCGGCGGCGCGACCAACTAACCAAGGCGTCCGGGCTGTAGAAAAAGCCCCTCCCCTGCTCAGTGCGATGCACCATGAAGTTCTTTGGTCGTCTCCTTCTCGGACGACAGGGCTCGCAACACGGCCTCGGGCTCTTTCTTCATGATGCGAAGCAAGGTGCGCGCAGCGCCACTCGGCTGCCTTTTCCCCTGCTCCCATTTCTTGTAGCCGGATGGGCTGGTCCCCAGCACGGTTGCCATCTCGTCCTGTGTAAGATCGAGCTTCTTGCGGATTGCTTTTGCGTCCACAACGCCAACGTCCACGCTGTGGACCTTGATGCCGGGAACGTCCTTGCCTTGCGCGTGAGCCAAAGCTTCCGACATCGCCTGGATCAGATCGGCGCCGAACTTCGTCATCTCGCTCATGTCCTGCTCCTTGTTAGCTGCCTTGATCGCTTTGGCGAATGCCGCGACCGCCTTGGCTTCGTCGGGCTCTAGATCGACTTTCTCGTTCTTTCCGTACGCCAACAGCGCGTAGATCGGCGCGTCATCGCTGTACCAATAATAGATGACGCGTGCCGCGCCGCGCTTGCCCTTGCCTTTGGCGCCGAACCGCACCTTTCGCACACCGCCGGTTCCGGGAATCTCATCACCAACCTTCGGATTGGCGGCCAGAAAGTCGATCAGTTCCTTTCGCTCATCCTCACTGAACAGCTCAGCTGCCTGCTTGATGAACAATGGTGTCTCGGCAACTGTCTGGATGCAGTCATATAACCCAATGGGTTACTACATGGGAGCGGAAAGGATGAAAGTCAATGTCTGACTGCCGCCGACGTATCGATCGCGCGCGCCATCCGGTCCCATTTCCGGCGTGACCGTGCGGAGTGATCGGAACACGGCTTGCTGCGCGCCTCCGTTGTGCGGTATCCAGCTCTTTATCCTTGCAATCTTAAAACGCGACTTTTAATTTGCATGGATGATAGGCCGCCGTGTGCTACCTCAAGTTCGTCAGGCGCTTGCCCGTCAAGCTGCTGTGGCCCTCATCGGCCCACGCCAGGTCGGCAAGACAACGCTCGCCTTGCAGATTGGTGAAGACCTGGATGCGCTCTATCTCGATCTGGAGTCCCGCGAGGACAGGAACAAGTTGTCGGATCCAGCACTGTTCCTGCGCGCCTACGAGGACCGTCTGGTCATCCTGGACGAGATCCATCGAATGCCAGAGTTGTTCCAGGAGCTTCGAGGGTTGATCGACGCCGGACGCCGGCGCGGACGCCGCACCGGTCGTTTCCTGCTTCTGGGATCAGCCTCGATGGATCTGCTGCGTCAATCGGGCGAAAGCCTGGCCGGCCGCATCGAATATGTCGAGATGACACCGCTGGACGCGCTCGAGATCGCTTCTGAAAAGCTGTCGGTTGAAAGTCTCTGGCTGCGTGGCGGGTTCCCGGACAGTTTTCTTGCACATTCGGAAGCCAACAGCTTCGCGTATCGACGCAATTTCATCCGCACTTATCTCGAGCGCGACGTGCCGCAATTCGGCCCGCGGATTCCGGCGCAAACCCTCGAACGGCTGTGGACCATGCTTGCCCACAATCAGGCGGGCCTGCTGAATGCGTCACGCCTGGCGGCCAACCTTTCGGTCAGCGCGCCGACCATTTCGTCCTATGTTGATCTGCTTGTGGACCTGCTGTTGATCCGTCGGCTGCCGCCGTTGCACGCCAATACGGGCAAACGCCTCGTCAAAACACCGAAAGTGTACGTCCGCGACAGCGGGCTCGTACATGCCCTGCTTGGCATAGAGACGGCCGACAGCCTCGCCGGCCACCCGGTCGTCGGCGCGAGTTGGGAAGGCTTCGTTCTGGAGAATCTTGTATCGGTGGCGCCCGAAGGGACCCTCGCAAGCTTCTTCCGCACCGCGGCCGGAGCCGAGATCGATCTTGTCCTCCAGCTTCCAGCCAATCGCGGCGTCTGGGCAATCGAAATAAAACGCAGCCTGTCTCCTTCGCTGGGAAAGGGTCTGCATATGGCCTTGGAAGATGTTCAGCCCGACCGCACTTTCGTCGTGTACGCCGGAACCGAGTCCTATCCGATGGCCCCGAAAATAGAAGCTGTCGGGCTCACACAACTGGCATCGCTGCTAGGCGAACAGTCATAGTCGTATATCAGCAAGGCCTCAGACGAACCGGCTGAAAGGTCGAACAGGCCGGCCGAGCGGCCATTCTGGGTCAAGGACCTGATCGACCGCACGCTCTCCGTTCCGAGCTCATTGCCAATGGCGGCATCGGCGATCCAGCCCGGGACATCATCACCAGCCCTTTTTCTTCATGCTGTCGCGCAGCGCGTCGCTGATATCCAGCGAGCTGCCCCACGGCACCCGCCGCGCTCCTGCGCTGCTGAGGATTCCTCCGCACCTTTTCCGGCAGCAGCCTTCTCCAGCGCCCCGACTCTGGCGTTGAGCAACGCGGTGACCATGGGCCACACAGAGAATTTCTGCGCCCGCGCTTTTTCCGTGAGATCCCGCAGATAGCCGCCACAACTGCGGATGCGTTCGGCCCGTTGCAGGATCGCAGCCAGGGTAATCGACGCATTCTGTGAACCCATGACCTCCGCCGCCTCCTGCCAGGCGCCTGGGCTGACCCCAATAGTCGGCCGCGCCCTGTCCGCAACGGCTGCAAGTCCCGCCAAGTCCGGATTTGCGCCCCCTTCGTGTAATTTGCGATGGGCAGGCGCCCAGCACCAACGGCACGTCCCGTTGTGGCAGGCTGCGCACGTTGTCGTCATGCTCGGCGTCGCGGCCGGCTCCTTGTGGAGACAGGCCGTCCTTAGGTCTGTGATTCTATGGGGTGCTAATGTCTCTAAGAGACTAGATGTGACCCGATAGTGCTAGGACGCAGACTCATAACTTTTCAACCAGATGCGCACTGAAGCGAGTTTGATGGCAGCGAGGAAGTTTTGCGGGTCGCGGTCATACCGGGTCGCTATGCCTCTGAAATGCTTGAGCTTGTTGAAGTATCGCTCGACGAGATTGCGCTGCCTGTAGATCCATGCGCTGAAGGGAAAACTGCCGGTTCGGTTCTTCTTCGGCGGGATGTTCGCCCACGCTTTTCGCTCCGCCACGAGCGTGCGGATAGCATCGCTGTCGTAAGCGCGGTCGGCGAGCAGGATTGCATCGGGTTGGAGGGCGTCGAGCATGGCGGCGGCGGGTTTGCCGTCATGTGCCTGTCCGGCCGTCAGGACGAGGTCGATCGGCCGGCCTTCGGCATCGACGAGCGCGTGGATCTTGGTCGTGAGGCCGCCGCGGGAACGTCCCATGCAACCATCGTCAGCGCCCCCTTTTTTGCCGTGGCAGCGTGCTGGTGAACGCGGACACAAGAGGAGTCGATCATGATGATCTCGCCGTCGAAAGCCTTGGAAACCGCCGCCAGCAGCCGATCCCAGACCCCGGCTTTGCGCCATCGCACGAACCGGTTGTAGCAGGTGGTGTAGGGGCCATAGCGTTCCGGCACATCGGCCCAGGGCGATCCGGTCCGGAACCGCCACAGGATGCCATTCAAAACCTTGCGGTCGTCAACCCGGGCAACACCGCGAACCTTGTTGGGCAGACGCGGGTGGATGATGCTCCATTCGAAGTCGCTCAGTTCGTAACGACGCATTCAAGCCTCCAAAAGAAGCCTTGAATCAGAACTCGTCACAAAGCGGTAGTTAGTTTATGAGTTTGCGGCCTAGGAACAGGTCATGCGCCCGTTCGTTTGGTTAGTCAAATATGATCGCCCCTGCTTCCGAAACAAGAAGATCTCGACCCGAGTCGAATCGACCATCGCTCACCGCGATCATGCGATGAAGGTCCCCTCCTCCCGTGTAACGTCGCCGGGAAAAGTGCCTACGGCTCGATGGCGATCAAGGTTGGCTGCCTCATAACACTGACGAAAGCGGCTCTTAATCCAATGCAAATCCATTTTTGATTCGTGCAAGGCGATTTTCACCTTCCTCCGGACCGAAGCAGCCTGCGAGATCATTGCATTCCCGGCAACTGGGCGCGGTGCATAGCGAAAACCCTTCGGCCTCACAGAGCTTGCGGTAAAAGTACTTCTTCCATTTCATGTTTTGGGTGTTGCCGGCCGCCAGCGTCGGAAAATGCATGGCAAGCAGGCGGCTGAGCTCGGTGCGATTGAAAAGGCCAAGGTCCTGCCAGAGATGGTCATTGCGCATGGCGCGCCGGGCGATGATCTTGGCAAACCGGGCGCTTGCCGGGTCGCCCGGCAGGGCATGGGCCAGGAGCAGCTCGCGCAAAAGTTCTTCCTCCGGGTCCGGCTCGGGCTCGCCCATCTCTTCCAGGGCGAAGGCCTTGAAGGGGAAAGTGGGGAAGCTGCTGGCCAGGACATCGCGCAGCTCGGCGCGCGAAAGACCGGTTGCCTCCGTCGCCGTCGCCTCGCCGGCCTCGACTTCCTCGAGTGCACACGAAAGCACGCAGGCAAGCACATGCTGATCAAACTCCAGCTTGAACCGCGGCGATTGGCCGGCGCAGAGGCAGCCACAGTGGTGGGCGATGTTTTGTCCCATCAACCGCCCTGATGAGCGAGCGACTTGTTCACCGCCGGGATGATCTTGTCTCCCCAGAGCTCGATCTGGCGCAGCATCGTCTTTTGGTCGAAATCCCCCAACTGGGTCTGAATTGCGATCTGGTTGGGTTTTAAGATATCGATCTCTTCCAACAGGCGATCGACCACTCGATTCACGCTGCCGATCGGCAGGTTCCGGCGCATCGTCGCGAATGACAAATCTTGCTGCGTTGGCGTTTCTTTTAGCAGATAGCCGTCCAGGCTCTGCTGGCGACGCTGATGCAGTGCTTCAGACAGCCGGCGCTGGAAGCGGGCGTTGTCGAGATAGCTATTGATCTCTGCCTCGTCGTCGCTGGCATAGCAGCAACGTAGCAAAGATATCTTGGCGTCCGTGACATTCTTGCCTTCGGCAGCCGCGGCCTTCTCGATGGCTTCGCGCAGGACGCGCAAAGTTTCTAATCCGTTATGGAATGCCGTCACAAAAAGATTGTGTCCCTCACGATAGGCCCGGCCCAGGCGGGCCGTCCCGGCGGCGATCCAGATCGGCGGGGTCGGCTTCTGGACGGTGCGCACCGAAATCGCCGTGGGGGGTATGTTCTCATACTGACCGTCGTGCTCGAAGATGTTCTGGTTGAGGCCCTTTTGAAGGATGTCCAAGTATTCCGAAAAGACCGCTGGCGCCTCATCGATATTGACGCCGAAGCGCTCGAACTCGAATTGCTGGTATCCCGAGCCGACGCCAAGCTCGAGGCGGCCATTCGCAACAATGTCGGCGAAGCCGATCTCGGAAAGCAGGCGCTGCGGTTGATAGAGCGGCAGCACGCACACGGCAGTGCCAAGGCGAATGGTACTCGTGACCCCGGCGCAGTGCGCCACCATCATCAAGGGCGAGGGAATGAGGCTATAATTGTTGAAGTGATGCTCCGCGAACCACGCGGTATCGAAGCCGGCCTGCTCCGAAACGACGGCCTGTTCGATGGAGTTGCGGATAACGCTCTCGCACGATTGGTGATATCCGCGCTGGGCGGCCAGGATAAAGGTTGCGAATTCCATGGTGTTTCCCTGTTTACAGAACGGAGCTAGCCATCGGGAGATGTTCTGGGTGCGCGCGAGGCGCCTTGGCCGCGGCCTCGATCTCGCCCTTGGCGGCGGCGTGGTCAGGCCGCAAGCCGTTCGGCGGTTGCAGGCGCACCGAGCGGTTGCAACTGCTTCGACAGAGATGAGGCGGACGTTTCGCCTCGCCGAGGATGAGGTCTTCGGTCAAGCAGTGCGGGCGGGGCGCCCAACCGGACCATGAACCCTTGGACGAACTCGGCCTCGATGAGCCGCGGCCTGTCGGCTGGCGAATAGTCGACACTCAGCAGGCGGCCTCCGCAAAATACTCGTTATCGAGTTCGCAGGCGTTTCCCGCATCACCGAACGAGGTCCAGCCGCCGTCCACGTACAGGATGGAGCCGTTGACGTATGAGGCGGCGGACGAAGCCAGGAAGAACGCTGCGTCAGCCACGTCTTTCGGCTGTCCCAGCCTGCCCATCGGGATGCGTCGTGCGATCGTTTTCATATCGATGCGGCCGACCTTCGCCAACTGAGCAACGCCAGGCGTGCAAATGAAGCCAGGAGCGACGGTGGCCGTCCGTATGCCGACCGGCCCGAGTTCGGCCGCCAGGCATCGGGTCAGAATGTCCAGCCCCGCCTGGGAGGCACCGTAGGCATGGCGCGGCGCGAACGGCAGAAAGCTGTTGATCGATCCGATGTTGAGGATCACGCCGCCAGCGCGCATCGCCTTGATCGCTTCGCGAGCGCAGGTGAAGGCCCCGGTAAGATTGACATCCAGGACGTGTTGGATGTGTTCCGGTATTTGTTCGATTCCCAACGACAAAGTGTCGGCACCAGCAGCACCGTTGACGAGCACATCGATGCGCCCGAAGCTCGCCCGCATCTCTTCGAATAGCGCAACCACCTCGCTCTCGACGGCCACATCCACGCATCTGGCCGGGTTCTTGCCGCGGAGCCACGCGGCGAGTTCTGCCGCTGCAGCGCCATCTCTATCAGCAATCACAACGGTATCGCCGTTTGCTGCAAAGCGGCGAACCACGGCCGCGCCGATGCCGTTCGCGCCGCCGGTGACGAGCACGATACGCGCGTCGGTGCGTTCGGCCGGACAGCACAGTTCGGCTTGGGGTATCCCATCCACCTGCGGGTGTGCATCCCCCGGCTGGTTGAATGACATCCAGCCGCCGTCGACCGCCAGCACTGAACCGGTGATGTAGCGCGCCTGCGAGCTGGTCAGAAAACGCACGGCGAGAGCGATCTCGTCCGGATGCGCCAAACGCCCCAGCGGCACGCGGCGGCGCACGGCCGCTAGGTCCACTTTGCCCGCGCGTTCCAGTTCTGCCACCATCGGCGTGCGCACGTAGCCGGGCGCTACCGCCGTCACGCGAATGCCGCGAGAAGCCCACTCACATGCAAGCGACTTCGTCAACGAGATCAGGCCCGCCTTCGAGGCCGCGTAGGCGTTGCGTTTGGGATTGCCTACGACGCCCGCCATCGAAGCGACGTTGACGATCGCACCGCCCCGCCTCATGCGCCTCGCCGCTTCGCGGGCCATGACGAACGGTCCAATCAAGTTTACTGCCAGGGCGAGGCGGAAGGCGTCGACACCAGTGTCGACGCTCGCAGCCATGGTGGGTCCCATCGCGGCGTTGTTGATGAGGACGCTGATCTGGGCGAACTGTGCTTCGACCCGACCGTAAAGCGCGAGCACATCCTCCTCCCGCGAGACGTCGCACTCAAGGCCAAGATGCGGGTGGCCGAGACCACGGGCCAGTTCAACGACGCCACTGCCAGGAAGGTCTACCGCAACGACAGTGTCTCCATCCCTGGCAAGAACTTCGACCAGCGCACGGCCGATCCCACCCGCGGCGCCCGTAATGATGACGATGCGTCCTGTCTGCATGTTGAGGACTTCCTTCGGCGATTTCATCCAATCAATTTTGAGCGGCAAAAGATGCGTCGCGCTAAAGCAGCGCGTCCTGGCGATGGCCAGTTGCGGACCCGGAAAGACGACGCAGCGATCCGGCAGCGATCCAACTTCCGATTTGGTAGCCGAGGCTGCTGAGGGACCGGCCAAGGACAGGAGCTTGCCGTGATGATCGGCGCTGCCAAGGACCCGTACATTTGGGCACAACCAGTGTCGTCGGCGGGCTCGTGGGACAGAGCCGATCGCTCACGCCGTCGCGGGCAGAAAGGCAATCCAATTTGGCGCACCTTCACCGGGCTGTCTTTCGCCGGGATCGCTGTAGCATCGCAAAGTTGTCATGGCCTTGATTCTCCTCGGCCGATGCGGCTGTGTCGTTCGAAGCCTCCGAAGAGTCATGGCGAGAAGGAATGCGACGCTTTCCGAGCTTGTAGACCGGATCGTCCGGATGCGGTGCTCCGATCGGCCGGCGCGGGCCGAACCGTTCTGCCTCAACGATCGCTGGTGGGATCTGCTCCTCTATCCAATCGTAGACAACTGTCCGTTCGGCAATCCGCCACTCCCCTTCCCTCTTGTGAAACAGATCGCAGTAACGGCCGCACAGGAGCGTCTGGCGTACGTCTCCGTCTTTGTCCGGTGCGCGTTGCAGCGCGGTGAAATAGCTCTCGACCGCAGCCTCTGCCGAGCTGATGAACTCGATCAGGATGTTGGTGATCTGGTGGATGTTACGGGGTCCGGTCTTGAAGACACCGAGTGCAAACTCGATGAACCCCTCTGCAGGGCCGCAATAGGCGCCGTGATTGTCATGCGCATCGGGCCAGTATGCGCTGCGTAGCGCCGCTTCATCGGCGCGGTCGATCCCGCGGCAGTACCGATAGAGGCAGTCCCGGATCGCCTCAAGGTCGATTAGTTGGGCAATTTTCGTCTGTTCCATCGGCTCTGCCACAAATTCTGTGATCGGAAGAGGTGTTTTGCGAACCGCACCTTGGCGTTTGTGCATCAGGGGGGCCTCTCGATGCCGCAGGTGCCCCTGCGCAGTTGGACGAGGACGGTGGTGGAACAGAAGGCGCGTGCCTCAGTTCCCGTATGGGCCACTTGGTCGATCCCTTTCATGCCCGCCGGACTCTCGGTGAATGACGTCCGGTTCAACTCGTGCTGCAGGGTTCACGGTCGAGTTTAAGTGCACGTTCGGGACAGGATCGCGCGCCTCGCGATGCAGTCAGTTCCTCCCCTTCCGCAACTTCGATGTTACCGGCCAGGATGTAACCGGCGTCATCGAGCTTGAAGATGTGTGGCGCATGCGCCGCGCATCGCGCGTGACCCTGGCATTTGGCATTTTGGACGATGATGCGCATGGCGCGGCCTCCATTGTCTTTGCACCTCGGCTCGGGGGCGGGGCTTGGTCAGGACCAGTCTAGAATCAGATTTTCGATCCCGAACACATGGCCGCCAGAGGTGATGGGTGCCGTACCCTTCTTGATCCGGAAGGCGGGGATGCGCGCCAACCACTCCTCCAGGCCAATGACGATCTCGCGCCGGGCAAGGTGTGAGCCAAGGCAACGGTGGGGACCATAGCCAAAGGTGGCATGGCAGTTGTCCTCTCGCGCCAGATCGACCGTGTTGGGGCATTCGAATTCCGCCGGGTCGCGGTTGGCGATCATCGTGGCGCAGGAAACATAATCTCCCTTGCGGATCGGCGCGCCTTCGAAGTCGATATCTTTCGTTGCCACGCGGATCAACTGAACGGTCGGATAGGCGCGCAGCAATTCTTCGGCCGCGGCAACGATACGGCCTGGTTCGCCGCGCAGCAATTCCTGATCCTTGAGGTTGCGTGCGAGATAGGCCAGGTCAAAGCCTATGGCTGCTGCAACGGTGTCGAGCCCGGCAACAAAGACAAGCACGCCGACGCCGCGTACTTCCTGTTTCGTCAGGCGGCGGCCCTCGACCTGTGCCTGCACGACGAAAGTCATGAAATCATCAACCAGGTCCTTGCGGCGGACGGCTGCAAGTTCATCAATGAACGATACGATCGTCCGGGCCGCGGCCGGCCGTTTCACATCGTCGCCGTGGAGCAGATCTCTCCCCCATCCAACAAATGTGTCGATTCGGTCATCCGGTAGCCCTAGGAGATGAAGGAAGGTGTTTACCGTGAACGGAAATGCGAAATCCTTCATAACGTCGCAGCTTGTGCCCGATCCGGCGATCCCGTCGATGAGCCTGATTGCCCGCTCGCGGACAGCCGGCTCCAATGCCGCCACCCGCTTTGGCGAAAACAGGGGATTGAGCAATGAGCGAAAGGCACCATGGGCAGGGGGATCAAGTTCAAGTGGGATCATCGGCCAGCTTTCGCCCAACGCGGAGGCAAAGATGCTGCGATGGCTGGAAAAAGTTTCGCTGTCCTGCAGCACCCGGCGCTGGTCGCTGGCGCGGGTGATCACCCAGGTACCCCTGCCGTCGCGCGTGTTGAGGGGTGAATAAAAGATAGGCGGGCCGGAGTGGACGCAAGCGACTGCTGCGTGGGGATCCCCGTTGGGAGTCGGTGACATGCCGGGCGAAGTAAACAGGCTGAAGTCCCTCACCATTTCGGGCGGGACATGATCTGGAACCGAATTTGTCGCCATTGGCCTCTTCTCCTGAACGCCAGGCGTTCATGCGCTCGATTGAGATTGCCGGCCGATCTCAAGGTCGATTGGCCAGCACCTGGTAAGTCCCAGCTCTAGGGTGTTGTGATTGTGTTGCGCGATGCAGCCAAACTGCGCACCAGCGCAAGAGATCGGTCGCGCATTCAAGCAGCAGAGGCATCTGCTTCGTGCTGCGGTTCTAAAGCGTAACCCACTGGTTATTCCCATTGAAGTTGTGAGACTGGTCAATCATCGCTGAGCTCCGTGACGCACTGCTGCTGGCGCCCCGAAATCTTCTAAGCAAGTTGCGTGCCGGATCGGCCGTATCGATGGTGCTGAACCGATCTATGCTCAGCCACCACCGGGACCGCCGCTCATTGGATGACCACATGTCCTCCCGGTAAAACGTCCGACAACCGACACCTGCGGTCAGCTTTGTCGCGTCCGCGACACGGGGACTGTTCGGCTTGGCTCCTGCCAAACAGACCAATTTAACAGTATGCAGAGCACACTCCTTCTGAGGCTCTTCTGCCAACTTGGCATAATGTTGAGACTCTTTGGTCGCCGATGCGCCAAGCATTGCGGTCGTCGCCGAGTACCGCAGCCATTCGGGTTCCTCCGCAATCGACAGGAAGCTAGAGGCCTTGATTGAGTGGCTGTCTCGGTCGCGGTGATTATCGCCGTCGGCGTCGACAACGACCATTGCCATGAGGTGCTTGGCATGAGCGTCGGCACCCCCGTGGCCAAGCCGACCTGGACGGAGCTCCTGCGCAAACTGACGCGCCGCGGCCTCAGAGACGTCAAGCTTGTCGTCTCCAACGCCCATGACGGCATCAAGGCGGCGGTCTCGAAGGTGTTCCAGCTACTTGGTAGCGCTGCCGAGCAGGTACATTTCATGAGGAACTTACCGGCGCATCGGTAAGAGCGGCCGTCGCGTGGTCTCGGCCTTCATCGCCACCGGTTTTGCCAGGAGACCGATCGTTGCCGAACAGATCCGGCCAAGGACCCTCAAGCTCGCCATCATCATGGAACGACACTGAACATGACGTGCTCGCCTAGATGAGCTTCGTCAAAGAGCACCGCACCGAGCTACGTTAGATACCGGTCGGGCGGCTCAACGGCGAGATCAAACGCGCACCGAGGTCGTCGGCGTCTTCCCCAATGAAGCAATCATGCGCCTCGTGGCGCCGCTGCAGGTCGAGCAGAACCGTGAATGGACCGTGCAAAGGGCTCGCTACATGAACCTGCCACCTCAGCCAGTTCCGCACATCAGTCTGCGGGCAGTGGCACGCTGATCTTCCGGCCTTTGCCAGGGGAAGCGCGACAGCCGCGCCGTCATCCACACCACAGAGGCGATCCGTGCGAACCTCTGAAAGGGGCGGTTTATCTACGCGGTAGCGCATCTCGTCCTATCCGATCCAGCGGTTCCCGCGGATCAGACGAAGGTAAAGTCCCACGCGCTCAACCCAAGCCCAGCCAGATCCGCGACGCTGTGGACATTACCGAGATGAGCAAAATCGTCGGCATGGTTATCGGAGGTGACATAGGCCAGATTCCCTGACTGGGTTAACGGATTATAGTAAGCGATAATGTCGCCGGTATGCTCATTGGAGATCGCATCCGCAGCCTGGGAGCCGTTGCTGAACGAGTTGGTGAGCACGACGACATGCTCGCCGTTCGCGCCCGCGGCGTCGCCGCTGTAGAAGGTGTCAACTGGATGGCCAGACCGTGAGCTGGCGTGGTTGACGAAGTTGGCGCCAAAGCCGTCGCTACCGAGGCCAACCGCATCGAAGGCCAAAGTGTCATCCGCCGGGTTGAAATCCAAGATCGAGGTATTATCCGGGTCCGGCCCGAAACGCGGGTCATATCCAGGGATCGGGTTGTGGAATTGGAACACGAACGTGTCGTTGCCTGTCCCCCCGGTCAGATAATCCCTGCCGTCACCAACAAAGAGGGTGTCGTTACCCGGACCCCCATAGAGCTTGTCATTATCCTCAGCAGTGATGCGCGGTCCGTCTCGCCCGCTGTCGCCGTAGAGGTAGTCATTGCCCTCCTCGCCAAAGACATGATCATTACCTGTGCCACCGAAGACTCGGTCATTGCCGGGCCCCGCCGAAATGGAATCGTTACCGGCAAGAGCGTCAATCCAGTCATTACCGTCGGGATCTGTGATCACATTCTCATCGTTGGTGCCGAAGAGGGCGTTGTCGCGCGGACTACCATGGATAGCCATCAGAGACACTCCTTATCCTGCGTCCCCACGCCACCTGAACCTTTTCATATCTCTCTTCAGATTATTGGCAAAATTGATTGTTCCGATTCAACATATTTACGCGATGGATGTGTGTCATCCTCGGGTGCGCCATGAGCGCCTCCGGGTCGTGCGCGCAATGACGGGAGGCGCGGATGCCGGAAGAACACGCGCGGCCTGCGGGCGTCCTGCTCTCCCGGTCGCGAGTGGATGTCTAACGCTTTGATATCGGAGAAACGTGATTGGAAAATTGCTTTCCAGGAATACGGTCATTGAGTAGGACCATATTGAAGCCGGAGCCTCCCGCGGTGGAAGCAGGGGCAGAATGATCGTTGGTCCTTGCTTGCCGTTTGTTTGACGCAAGGTGGTTGAATGCCTGAGCAAAGCAATCCGGCGCGGCACTCCTGAGCGCGCGGCAAGCGGCCGGGGCATTTCGATTCGCGGCAGAGGTCACCTCCATCTGCCCACGGGTGCTGTCGCCAGATTAAGAGTTGTTCCGCCTGCGGATCAGATCACAAGCAAGCATGCCCAACGAAGGATCTTAGTACTTTGAGGACGGCTACTTGAAGGAAGCATGGGCCTCGTTTTGGAGCACGGCCGCAAAGTTGGACTGACTGACCGACAAAACAACCTTCGCCGACAGCTGACGCATGTGGCCGACATCGGTCAACCTTCAGCGGAATTCGGGTAGTAGCTCGTCGAATTTCGAGCGGTGAGATGTCTTTCCTCGCCAAGCGCGCAGGCGATTGCGACGATCGAGCGATCCGTGACAGCACGGGAAGCAATAGCTAGGCGCTCACTCGCTCCGCAGGCAAGGCGATGGCCAGCAGAATGCCGAGCCCCGGCGACGGGTGCCGAGCGAAACCGGAAAACAACATGCAATTGGTCTCGCCTCATGCAGCGGTCGGACCGGGAATGCGTGGCAGGGTCTCGGCCAGAAACCGCCAGTCCTCGCGCTCGCCCTCGCCCTCGCGGCGCTTGCCAAAGAACTGGATGATCATCTTGCCATCGGCGCCGTAGGCTTCGAGCGAGGTGACGTGACCGTCCTTGGTCGGCTTGCGAACGGCCCAGACCTCTATGATGTGGTGGGTCCCGAGATGCAGGTGGAAGGTCTTGTCGAGCACATTGATCCACGGCCCGATTGTTTTGACCCACTTGATCGGACCGGAATGGATCTGGATGCAGCCACGATTGCCTACAAAGCACATGATCGGCATTTCGTCTTCGGCCGCCTGTTGAAACATGGCGCCGATGGCGTCCTTTTCGAGCGCCCAAGCGTAAACCTCGCCGACCATACGCACCGCCTCGCGGCGGCTGAGCTTCAGTCTCTTCAACATGTCGAAGAACTGATGCACGTCCGTCAGCTGGCTCCAGCACTCGCGTAGATCCTCCACCGTGGCGGCTTGTTCAGGAACCTCTGCGTCGTCGTTGGCTCCGCTCGCCTTGAATACTACGATCGGCTCCTGGTTCGAGGATTCCAGCTCAGCCACCAGCTTCTGATAAGCATCGAGATTTGAGGCGGGCCCGAGTTGCACCTTGTGCATCGCCTTGCCGGCGGCATCAAAGAATTGCAGGCTATGGCTAATGTCCTTGCCATCGCGCTTCTCGACAGCAAAGCCATGCGCCCAAACTTTCGGGAAGATGCGCAAGTCGATCTCGTCGCCAAGTACCAGAGCATGCCTGTTGCCGGTGACCACCTTGTCGTAGACGCCGATCTTTTCGTGCACAGCACTTTCATTGCGGGTATGCGCCACCACCTCGCCGACCGCTTCGAGGCCGGTCAGCAGATCATTGACGCGCGGCTCGACACGAATCGCGCCTAGACCGCAATGCGCGGCGACCAGTTCCGCTTCCGAAATGCCCAGTCGGGCGGCGAGATCGTGCTCACGGATCTTTGGATTGTCTTGCTGCGCCCGCCGGATTTCGTGCGGCGATGGTCTCTCGCGCTGGTCCATGTGTTAACGACCTTCATCTGCTTGTTGAGGATCAGCTGCCCTGCCGGGTGGTCGGTCGACTGAGCGCAGCGTGGTGCTCGATGCCGACCTCCTGCTCGTCCAGGAGCAGGGTTCTGCTGGCGAGAGTGCGTGATCGACATCGAAACCGGGCGTGTCGTCTGAGCGGCGAAGAGCCGATCCACCCGCGCAGAGCGGTTGTGACCCAGCCCTGACATGTTGCCCCAGCCCTGACATGTGGCTTGCTCCATTCGATCATCGCGACTCGCAGCATGATTTTTGTCTCGGCGGTTTTTGCCGCATCGCCAATAGGCGTTTCAAAAGTCGTGCCAGTTCGCCTGAACAAGCGCAAAAAAATGTTCCGCACACTCATCAATGATTTATGTGAGAGTTCAGTGGGAACCGAGGCCGGACACTTTGTGTCACGTACTCGACAAACCCGACAGTGCGTGTCGGGTGCCCGACGTCTTTTCAGCAATGGCCAACAAGATTGATAGCGCCTCTAGAGGGATCGCGCCGTGTTGAAACGGTTTTTTTCCTCTTGGCACGGTCCCTGCAGCGTGATCCGCAAAGACGTCACGGATTGAGGAGAAATCTTGCCATGATCACGCTCACCGACAATGCTGTTGCCGCCGTCAAGACGGCTCTTTCCCGCGCCAGCGAGCAAGCGGAGGGCTTTCGCATTATGGTCCAGACCGGCGGCTGCGCCGGGTTCAAATACATAATGGGCCTGGAAAGCGTCTCGCGCCAGGGCGATGTGATTACGGAGACAGATGGGATCAAGCTGTTTGTGGACCCAGACTCCCAACCCCATGTCGCCGGCATGACCGTCGACTTCGTCACCGGGCTCGACTCTTCCGGCTTTGTCTTCGACAACCCCAACGCGCGGGACAAGTGCGGCTGCGGCAAGTCCTTCAGTTAACTGAGGACTGTTCGCATGAGGCCTGTCTACCTCGACAACAACGCCACGACACGGGTCGATCCTGACGTTGTGCGAGCGATGTTGCCGTACTTCACGGATCAATTCGGCAACCCTTCGTCGACGCACGCTTTTGGCGCCTCAGTCGGTGCGGCGATAAAAAAGGCGCGGCGGCAGTTGCAGGCGCTGATCGGCGCGCAGTTCGACGATGAGATCACCTTCACCTCGGGTGGAACAGAAAGCGACAATGCAGCGATCCTTTCGGCGCTCGAGCTCACGATCGACCGAACCGAGATCGTGACGTCCGCGGTCGAGCATCCCGCCGTATTGACGCTGTGCGCGCATCTTGAGCAGGTTCGCCGCGTCAAGGTCCACACGATCCCCGTGGATCGTCGTGGCCGGCTTGACCTCGACGCCTACAAGGCAGCCCTCTCGCCCCGTGTGGCAATCGTCTCGGTAATGTGGGCGAACAACGAGACCGGTACGATCTTTCCCGTGGCCAAGCTCGCCGAGTTGGCCAAGGAAATTGGCGCCCTTTTTCATACCGATGCAGTGCAGGCGGTTGGCAAGCTTCCGATGGACCTGAAATCGACCGCTATCGACATGCTGTCGCTCTCCGGCCACAAGCTTCATGGCCCCAAAGGGATCGGTGCACTTTGGATAAAGCGTGGCGTGCACTTCCGCTCGATGATCAAGGGAGGGCACCAACAGCACGGCCGGCGTGCCGGTACCGAGAACACGCCCGGCATAGTCGGGCTCGGCACGGCGGCCGAACTCGCCTTGAAATTCATGGACGACGCGACCACACGGGTAAAGTCGCTGCGCGACCGCCTGGAGGATGGGATCCTCCAGCGCATCCCAAACACCAGTGTCACTGGCGATCCGATGGAGCGGTTGCCAAACACCGCAAACATCTCCTTTGAACATACCGAAAGCGATGGAATCCCACATCTGCTGAGCCGCGTAGACATCGCCTGTTCCTCCGGCTCCGCCTGCACCTCCGGCTCAATGGAACCCAGCCATGTCCTGAGCGCGATGAAGATGCCACACGGGGCAGTCCGCTTCTCGTTTGCGCGCGACAACAACGAAGAAGACGTCGAGCGGGTGCTTGAGGTCATGCCGGCAATCGTTGAGAAGCTGCGTGACTCTCCCGGTTCTGCGCCGCGTGGGCGAAGTCCCGAAGACGTTCGATCCGGTCCATACCTGAGCGGAAGCAGAACAGGCTGCCGTTCATGAGCCGTGATGTCTTCCTCAATGACACGACCTTGCGCGACGGCGAGCAGGCGCCCGGTGTCGCCTTTACGACGGCGGAAAAGCTGGAGCTCGCCGAGTCTCTTGTGGCCGCCGGCGTCCCAGAGATCGAGATCGGCACGCCGATCATGGGCGCCGACGAGATCGATACAATTCGCGCCGCGGTCGCGCGGCGTCTCCCGGTTCGGCTCATGGCCTGGTGCCGGATGAAGGCGCGGGATCTCGACGCAGCGATCGAGAGCGGCGTCGGCGCCGTCAATCTGTCGCTGCCTGCATCCGACATCCAACTTGCCGCCAAGCTCGGCCTCGATCAGGCGGGAGCGCTCCAGGTCATCGAGGATATGGTCAGGCGGGCAGCGGCTGCCGGCTTCTTCGTCGCTGTGGGCTGCGAGGATGCCTCGCGGGCTGATGGGGATCATCTTGCCCGCGTCATCGAAACGGCTGCGCGCGCCGGCGCAAGCCGCGTCAGGCTGGCCGACACGGTCGGCATTCTCGACCCCTTTTCGACTTTCGAACTTGTCGCCCAGCTCATGGCGAAGTCTGAAATCGACCTCGAATTTCACGCGCACAACGATCTCGGCCTTGCGGCCGCCAACACGCTGGCCGCCATCCGTGCAGGCGCGCGCCATGCGTCCGTCACCGTCCTCGGGCTCGGCGAGCGTGCGGGTAATGCCGCGCTGGAAGAAGTGGCGGCCGCGATGGCCGTCATCGACGGCGCGGATACCGGCATCGAGCTGACCGCATTGCCCGACCTCGCCGCCCAGGTGGCTTGCGCCGCCCGCCGGCAGACGGCGACTATTAAGCCGGTCGTCGGCGCCGATGTTTTCACCCACGAATCCGGCACCCACGTCGCAGGGCTGCTGAATGACTCGCGCGCCTATCAGGGGCTCGACCCGGCACTCGTGGGCCGCTGCCGGCGTATCGTCATCGGTAAGCATTCTGGCGCCACCGCGATTGCCCGCGTGCTGAGCGAAAGCGGTCGCGATCTCGACCCGGATTTGGCAGCCGCGATGGTGGCCCGCGTCCGCCGCAAGGCGGCCGAGACAAAGTCGACCATTACTGCGGCTCAACTGGTCGAGATCTATGATGGAATGTGCAGCGAGGCACGCTTGGGGGATGTCGCCGGTCCAGGCCAGCTGGGCGACGAACACAGCGACACCACAGTTGCCCGACCAGGGAGAATGCGATGAATTGTTCCGCTGACGGCCGCCCCATCGATGTTACCGACATCCTCGCGCGGCTAAAGGGCCTGTCGGCCGCGGAGGAGTTCTTCGCGCTCCTTGGGGTCTCCTATGATCCAAAGGTGCTGAATGTCTCACGGCTTCATATCATGAAGCGCGTGGGCCAATACCTTGCCGAAGAAGATCTATCCGATCTGCCCGACCAGGTGGTCGCCGCGCGGGTGCGCGCAACGCTGCTACGCGCTTACGAGGACTTCACGACTTCCTCGCCGCTTAAGCACCGGATCTTCAAGGTGCTTAAAGACCACGATCCGAACAAGCCTGCCACGCCGGGCCGCACCTTCGTCCCGTTCGAGTCCGTACTGAAGCGGTTTGCAAAAGAATGAGCGCGACATGGTTGCGACGCGACAATGTCGGGAAGCCGACAAATCGTGTCATCACGAACGCGCCCCTGGAAGGAACCAACGGAGTCTCGAGGAATATGAGCACGCAAAACAGTTGGCACGAATGATGCTTCCAAAAATCTACTGCCAAGCCCGCATCCGTATAGAAGCCCAAAGAGACCGCCAATGCACATCGTAGTCTGCATCAAGCAGGTGCCGGACTCGGCACAGATACGGGTCCATCCCGTTACGAACACGATCATGCGTCAGGGTGTGCCTACCATCATCAACCCTTACGACCTATTCGCCCTCGAAGAGGCACTTAGACTGCGCGACACTTACGGCGGCGAGGTCACCGTGCTCACTATGGGTCCGCCCATGGCAGAGGACGCGTTGCGCAAGACGCTCGGTTACGGCGCCGACCGCGCGGTGCTGTTGACCGATCGCTATTTTGCGGGCTCTGACACGCTGGCGACCTCCTTCGCTCTTTCCCAGGCAATCGCGAAGGTCGGCGAGACGTTCGGCACGCCAGACATCGTCTTCACCGGCAAGCAGACGATCGATGGCGACACCGCCCAGGTCGGGCCCGGCATCGCCAAGCGCCTCGATCTCATGCAACTCACCTATGTCGCGAAGATCCCTTCCGTTGACCTCGCTGCGCGCGAGATCAAGGTCGAGCGCCGCTGTGAAGGCGGCACGCAGATGCTGAAGAGCAGGCTCCCTTGTCTCATCACCATGCTGGAAGGCACAAATGAGATCCGTCGGGGCTCGCTCGAGGACGCCCTGTACGCCGCGCGTAGCCAGGTCCTGAAGTGGAGTGCGGCCGACGCCGGCATTGATGACCTCACCAGATGCGGCCTGCGCGGCTCGCCGACGGTCGTCAAGCGCGTTTTCGCCCCTACAGCGCGGGCGGAAAAGGCGGCACTTATCGACACCCCCGAGAGGAGTTTGCGTGATCTCGCTGACGAACTTATCGCCGCAATCTTAACCCGCGGGCCAGCGCTGGAACAGGAACTCGCCTTCAACGGCGGCCAATGACGGCAAGGAGAGACGATGTCGAGCGCGAATCGAGAAGCCCCTCGCCCTGCCTCCGGCCGTGCCGGCACAAAGAAGGAGCTGCCCGACCATTTCAAAAACTACCGCCACGTCTGGGTCTTTATCGAGCTCGAGCGCGGCCAGGTCCACCCGGTATCGTTCGAACTGCTCGGTGAAGGCCGCAAGCTCGCCGACAAGCTTGGCGTCGCGCTCGCGGGGATCGTGCTCGGACCGCCAGGAGAAACCACCCAGTCTGCGGTAGCCGAGGCCTTCGCTTATGGCGCCGATCTTGTCTACAACGTCGAGGCGCCGCTGCTTGCCGACTATCGCAACGAGCCTTTCACCAAGGCGATGACGGATCTGGTCGATGCCCATAAACCCGAGATCCTGCTTCTCGGGGCGACCACCCTCGGCAGGGATCTTGCTGGTTCGGTCGCAACAACCTTGAAGACAGGGCTCACGGCCGACTGCACCGAACTCGACGTCGATATGGACGGTTCGCTCGCTGCGACCCGTCCAACTTTCGGCGGTTCCTTACTATGCACGATCTATACGCTCAATTACCGGCCGCAAATGGCGACGGTGCGACCGAGGGTCATGCCCATGCCGCGGCGGATGGACAGGCCGGTCGGCCGTGTCATCCGGCACCAGCTATCGGTAGCCGAGGATGACATCGTCACCAAAGTCCTCGGCTTCCTGCCGGATAGCCAGTCTGGAAAGGCCAATCTTGCCTATGCCGACGTTGTGGTTGCGGGAGGCCTCGGTCTAGGCGCGGCGGAGAACCTGCAGCTTGTGAAGGATCTCGCACGAGCAATCGGCGCCGAGCATGGCTGTTCGCGCCCGTTGGTCCAAAAGGGCTGGCTGTCGGCTGATCGGCAGATCGGCCAAACAGGCAAGACCATCCGGCCGAAGCTTTACATAGCGGCAGGAATTTCCGGCGCCATCCAGCACCGGGTTGGCGTCGAAGGAGCGGATCTCATCGTGGCTATCAACACCGACCCGAAGGCGCCGATTTTCGATTTCGCCCACCTAGGGATCATCACCGACGCGATCCGCTTTCTTCCCGCACTGACGGAGGCCTTCACGCGGCGGCTGTCGCCCCACAGTCGCGATAAGCTTGCGAGCTAGTGAGTTGGACATGATCAAGGAAAAATTCGACGCCATTGTTGTTGGGGCCGGCATGTCCGGAAACGCTGCTGCTTACACCATGGCAAGCCACGGCCTGAAGGTGCTGCAGTTGGAGCGAGGTGAATATCCGGGCTCCAAGAATGTTCAAGGTGCAATCATGTACGCGAACATGCTGGAGAAGATCATCCCGGATTTCCGGGATGATGCGCCTCTCGAGCGCCATTTGGTTGAACAGCGGCTTTGGGTGATGGACGACACCTCCCACACCGGGATTCACTATCGGTCGGACGACTTCAACGAGGCCAAGCCCAACCGCTATACGATCATCCGCGCCCAGTTCGACAAATGGTTTTCGCGTAAGGTGCGCGAGGCCGGCGCGACGGTTCTGTGCGAGACGACCGTGACGGAACTCGTCCGCGATGCCAAGGACAAGGTGGTCGGCGTCCGCACCGACCGGGTCGGCGGAGAGATTTTCGCGGACGTTGTCGTTCTCGCAGAAGGTGTCTCCGGACTACTTGGCACGCGCGCCGGGCTTCGCGAGATGCCGAGGCCAAAATCCGTGGCGCTCGCCGTCAAGGAAATGCATTTCCTGCCTGAAGAAGTCATAGAGCAGCGGTTCGGCCTCAAGGCCGGTGAAGGCTGCGTGATCGAGGCAGTGGGTACAATCTCCCGCAGCATGGCCGGGCTCGGCTTCCTTTACACCAACAAGGAATCGATCTCACTGGGCATCGGCTGCCTCGTTTCGGATTTCGCTTCGATGATGGAGAGCCCATACGTCATACTCGATGCGTTAAAAAACCATCCTTCGATCCGGCCGCTGATCGCCGGCTCGGAGGTGAAAGAATATGCCGCGCATCTCATTCCCGAGGGTGGCTACAATGCGATTCCGCAGCTGTTTGGCGACGGCTGGGTGGTGGTCGGCGATGCTGCGCAGTTGAATAACGCCGTCCACCGGGAGGGTTCGAACCTCGCCATGACCTCCGGTCGCATCGCGGCTGAGGCAATCATGCAGGTCAAGAGCCGCAAGCGGCCGATGACCAAACAGAACCTTGCGCTCTACAAGACCATGTTAAACAAGTCTTTCGTAATCAAAGACCTGAAGAAATACAAGGACATGCCGGCCCTGCTCCACACCAATTCCCAAAACTTCTTCACGACCTACCCGCAGTTGATGTCTCAGGCGGCTCAGAACTTTATGCGGGTCGACGGCACCCCGAAAATCGACAAGGAAAAGGCGACCACAGCTGCCTTCATCAAGGCGCGTTCGCGCTGGGGGCTGGTGAGCGACGTGGTCCGCCTGGCATTCGCCTGGCGCTAGGAGGACGAGATGACAATCGCAGTGCCACGCATTGAAGAGAAGCTTTACCAGAACCGGTATCTGGTCGATTCGGGGCGCCCACATATAAAAGTGCGACCGCACCAAAAGCCAAGCGCCAACCTGCTCGCGTTGACCCGCGTCTGCCCGGCCCAATGTTATGAATTGAACGACAAGGGCCAAGTGGAGATCACCGCCGACGGCTGCATGGAGTGCGGCACCTGTCGGGTACTGTGCGAGGCAAGTGGTGAGATCGAGTGGAATTATCCGCGCGGCGGCTTCGGTGTCCTCTTCAAGTTCGGATGACCCGCGCACGCGCGCGCCGTTGCCAGAGCCGATACCTGGAATTGTCGCGATTGCAAACATGACAATTTGCAATTGAACAGGGGCTCGTGAATACTAGGATGTAGCGAGTCGAAAGAAAGGCGCTTTGGGAGGGGCACCTTACAACCCCTGAGGTGTTTCCATGGGTCAAGTAATGCGGGATCGGGTGCACGAGGTAGCGCTTCCCGACGCACGGCCACCTATCAAAGCCATGCATGGGGCAAACATCCCGCTCAGGGGCCTCTACGAGATATCCGAGATCCTGACTGCTCCCACGCGGCTGCAGATCACGCTTGGCAATGTCGTGAACATTCTCTCCTCGTTTGTGCAAATGCGTCATGGAGAAATGGTCATCAAGGACGCGGCCGGGGAGCTGGAGATTGCCGCAACTGCCGGCAACAAACACGCTCCTCAATCAGATTGGCGCCGCTTCACACCGCAGGCCGTGGTAGACCGTATCTGCGCTACGGGGAGGCCACTCGTCATACACGATGTCAGCAAGTCCGAACTATTTCAGGCTGATCTCCAAATGGCATCGGGCGGCGCAACCATGCCAGTTACCTTTATCGGAGTGCCAATAGAGGCTGAAGATGAAATCCTCGGTACACTGTCGATCGACCGTATCCGGGACGGCGCCGCCAGCGTGCATTGCGACGAAGACGTGAGCTTGCTGACAATGGTCGCCAATCTTGTCGGCCGGACTATCCGCCTTCATCGCATCCTGAGCACAGATCGTCAGCGGCTCTTTGAGGAGGACGGGAGAGCGGAGAAATCGCGCGACGAGAAGGAGGCCCGCCCTGCGCGCCGTTCGCCTGTCAAAATCGACGGGATCATCGGGGAAAGTCCCGCACTCAAGCAGGTGCTTGAAACCGCCGCGGTCGTGGCACGGACCAACTCCACCGTGCTTTTGCGGGGTGAAAGCGGCACCGGCAAGGAATTTTTTGCGCAGGCCATCCATAAGCTTTCGCCTCGCAGCAAGAAGGCTTTCGTCAAACTGAACTGCGCCGCACTGCCTGAAAGCGTTCTGGAATCGGAGTTGTTCGGGCATGAAAAGGGCGCCTTCACCGGGGCTGTCGCGCAGCGCGCCGGCCGTTTCGAATTAGCCAATGGCGGAACCCTGTTGCTTGACGAAATCGGCGAGATTTCGCCTGCCTTCCAGGCAAAGCTGTTGCGCGTCTTGCAGGAAGGCGAGTTGGAGCGCGTCGGCGGCACCAGGACGCTAACGGTCGACGTCCGGCTCATATGCGCCACCAACAAGGATCTCGAGACGGCTGTCGTGAATGGAGAGTTCAGGGCCGATCTTTACTACCGTATCAATGTGGTGCCAATCATACTGCCACCGCTCAGAGAGCGACCCGGCGATATTCCACGCCTTGCAAAGGCCTTCCTCGATCGATTCAATAGCGAGAACCATCGCGAGCTCGCCTTCGCGCCGTCGGCGCTTGACCTGATCTCGCAATGCTACTTCCCTGGCAACGTCCGTGAGCTGGAAAACTGCGTGCGAAGGACGGCCACTCTTGCGCGTTCAAGCACTATCGCCACTTCAGATTTTGCCTGCCAGAATAGCCAGTGCCTGTCTTCCCTCCTCTGGAAAGGAGCCGACCGTGCAAATGACGGCAATGCCAGCGATGAGTTCGGCCGCAACAGGATGCCGGTTGAATCGCCGCTGGGAGCCAGGCGCACCGGCGCCTCCGAGGGCGCGGCGGTGCCCGTCAACGCCCGCGGTCCGAGCCATCCTGCCTCGGGTGCAACAGGCATGCGTGTGACCGATGGCGACCGGCTGATCGACGCGATGCAGAAGGCCGGCTGGGTTCAGGCCAAGGCTGGTCGTATCCTCGGCCTCACTCCGCGGCAAGTCGGCTATGCCCTGCGTCGGCATGGTATCGAGGTAAAGAAGTTCTAAACGCCCTGCGAGGTCAAACGTCCTCGCGCCATGTGCGAGTGGTGCCTTTGAGACGCCACTCGACGCAGCGCATGTAGAATCGAGGCACTACGTCATCGGCTTCTCCTTCCCGGTGGTGCCGAAGGGCCAGGCGCGCATCCACACGCAGATGTCGGCGGATCCAACGAACAAAAGAATGTCGAACATGATGAAGGCGCTGGTGAAGGCCAAGGCCGAGCCGGGCATCTGGATGGAAGAGGTGCCGGTGCCAGAGATCGGCCCCAATGACGTGCTGATCAAGGTCAGGAAGACCGCGATCTGCGGCACCGACGTCCACATTTACAATTGGGATCAGTGGGCGCAAAAGACGGTGCCGGTGCCGATGGTGACCGGCCATGAATTCGTCGGCACGGTCGCCGATTTCGGTGCCGCGGTCACCGAATACAAGGTCGGCCAGCGCGTGTCGGGCGAAGGCCACATCGTCTGCGGCCATTGCCGCAACTGCCGGGCGGGCAGGGGGCATCTCTGTCGCAACACGCTTGGCGTCGGCGTCAACCGCCCGGGCGCATTCGGTGAATACCTGGCGATCCCGCAGCACAATGTCGTGCCGATCCCCGACGACGTGCCGGACGAGATCGCCGCCATCTTCGATCCCTTGGGCAATGCGGTTCACACCGCGCTGTCCTTCGATCTGCTCGGCGAGGATGTGCTGGTCACCGGCGCCGGGCCGATCGGCATCATGGGCGCGCTGGTGGCGCAGTGCGTCGGCGCGCGAAAGGTCGTCATCACCGACATCAATCCGGTAAGGCTGGCACTGGCGAGGAAGCTTGGCGTCCAGCATGTGGTAGATGCCTCGAAGGAAAAGCTGCGCGAAGTCATGCCGGCGCTCGGCATGACCGAGGGTTTTGACGTCGGCCTCGAAATGTCGGGCGCCGCGCCCGCCTTCCGCGACATGATCGACACCATGAACAATGGCGGCAAGATCGCCATCCTCGGCATCGCCCCGACCGGCTTCGAGATCGACTGGAACAAGGTCATCTTCAAGATGCTGCACCTGAAGGGCATCTACGGCCGCGAGATGTTCGAGACCTGGTACAAGATGATCGCGCTGGTGCAGGGACCGCTAGATGTGTCGGGGCTGATCACGCATCGCATTGGAATCGATGATTTCCAAGCCGGGTTCGATGCGATGCGGAGTGGGAGTTCGGGTAAGGTAGTGATGGATTGGTAGAGGTTATGCCTTCGTCAAGCCTTGGCGCTGCCAGCGCCACACACGTAAGACGTTCGTTTGGGATTGAATACTGGCGGATAGTGACGCTCGTCGAGCATTCGAGGAAGGGTCCAACCCCGCCGTTCTGATGAACTCGTACTCCGCACAGGAGATCAAATGGACGCAGAGGATCCCAACGTCATCATTGTCAATGGTCAGTGCCTCGGCAATACGGTTGTCCGCCGCTAACGGGAAAACTCGGAAATCCGATCTTGAGGACCGGCGAACCAAAGCATTTCAATGCGGTAACCAAAACCCAACCATTTGAGATTGTTGTTGATGATGTTCTGGTCACGAACTTACCAGATTAGTTCCGCTCGCCGCTCGACGTTCTCTCCTGCTGTTGACGGAGTGGCCATGCGCCGATCGCAAAGCACGAAGCACTGGCCGGCGGGATCGATGGTAAGCGCGAATTTCCCCGCGCGTTGCCGCCGCCCTTTCAACGACGGTCGCTTTCAAACGGACGCGTCCGGGCGGATCGGGCTGCAGCGGCTTTGGCGAAGTTGAAGGGCACCGTCGATGTCGGTATTGACCTGCTCGCGTTGAGGCAGTTCGGTGAGAACGTGGCGCAACCATGCGAGCGGCTCGACGAGTGAGGCGCGGCAGGTCAGCACCAAGCTGTAGACGATGGCGCTGGCCTTGGCTCCGTCGACGGTAGACCGATTTTCGATAGAAGTTGCTGGAGCTGCGGGACTGTCAGGAATTCTGTGCGCGAGGCCGGTTTCGTCACTGGCTGACGAACCTTTCGCCGAACACGACGGCGAATTGGGTCTTGGCCTCGAACCACTCGCGCGGCGGTCGTTTCCATTCCTCGGCCGCGTGGTTGAGCACCAGATATAGCAGTTTCATGGCCGCGTCGTCATTGGGGAAGTGGCCGCGCGTTCGAACGGCGCGACGCAGCTTGGAGTTCAATGCCTCGATGGCGTTGGTAGTATAGATGATGCGGCGCACGCTTTCGGGATAAGCGAAGAATGGCACGACGTGCTCCCAGTTGCGCCGCCAACTCTGGGTGATCGCCGGATATCGCTGCCCCCAGTCGCCGGCCTCGAAGTCCTCCAGGGCCTTCATGCCGGCTTCGGCGTCCGCGGCCCTGTAGATTGCCCTGAGCGCCGGCACGACGGCCTTGCGGTCCTTCCACGACACGAACTCCAGCGAGTGGCGGATCAGGTGCACGATACAGGTCTGGACGGTCGTCTGCGGAAAGACGGCGCCGATCGCCTCGGGGAAGCCCTTGAGGCCGTCGACGACGGCGATCAGGATGTCGGCGACGCCACGGTTCTTCAGCTCGTTCATGACGCGCAGCCAGAATTTGGCGCCTTCGGTCTGCTCGATCCAGATGCCGAGGATCTCCTTGGCGCCGTCGGGCAGGATGCCGAGGGCAATGTAGATCGCCTTGTTGCGCACGAAGCCTTCGTCCCTGATCTTGACCCGGATCGCGTCGAAGAAGACGAGCGGATAGCAGATCTCCAGCGGCCGGTTCTGCCACTCGGCCACTTCCTCCAGGACCGCGTCGGTGACGGCCGAGATCAGGTCCGGCGAGACGTCGATGCCGTAGAGCTCCTCCAGATGGCCGCGGATCTCGCGCACGCTCATGCCGCGCGCATACATCGACACGATCTTGGCGTCGAAGTCGGGAAAGCGGCGCTGGTACCTGGCGATCAGCTTCGGATCGAAAGTTCCCGCGCGGTCGCGTGGGATCGACAGCGTCATCTTCGACGTGCCCGTCAAAACCGTCTTCTTCGAATGGCCGTTGCGGCGATTGGCGCCGCCCTCGGTGCGTTCCTCATCGAGGTGCTCGTCGAGTTCGGCGTTCAGTATCCGCTCCGACAGCGCCTTCTTCAGGTCGTCCAGCAACCCGTCCTTGGCAAACACCTCACTCGGATCGCGGCCCGAAAGCAGTTGGTCCAGAAGTTCCTTCTCGATAGCCATGTGATGATTCTCTCCTTTCCATCATCATGGCCTCGCGCACAGAATTCCTGACAGTCCCGGAGCTGCCGGATGACGGGTGGCCCTCCGGCGCGAAATCCCTTTGGAAGCCAAGCCATCCGTATGTCCAGTCCTGACTTCAACCCTTTAGCCCAAAATGATTAGCACCAACTGTGTCTTGTCCCAAACAGACTTCGAGCGCCGCTACGCCCTTTACAATCGCCGCTCGCTCTTCCGCACGCAGCCTCTCCAGCAATTCCCTTTCAAACGTCTTCGCCAGCGGCACAGCGGGCCCCTAAATCAAATCTGGAACTGAAACTCTTTATATTGGAAGCTTGACCTCTTCGTGGGAAGTTTGGCGATGGCGCACAGCGGCTCCGGGATCAGGCTGGGATTCCACAACACCTCGGTCGGTATATCGCTTTTTGACCAGCAGAGGCCGACATCAGCCCCGCAGTCGGTTTTGCAGTGCCTGCCGATCAACGGCAAGATAGTCGAGGTGCAGCCTGGCTGGCTGCCGCCTTTGCCCCAGTCGTCCGACCAGCGCCCTCGTGCCGTCAAGCACAAAGACGCCGCAATCGTAGCCGTTCTGCTGCTGGGTGATACGGGTGGGCTCCAGGTGGGCTCCCAGCCGTCGTGCGAGCTGTGCCGCGGGCTGGTCGTTGAGCCGCCCGGCGGAGTCGTAATGATAGGCAACCGGCCTTTCCCGCTCGCGTCGATCAACCATAAGCAGCGACCAGTG
>NZ_JAVIJF010000029.1:0-81511 GCF_033977145.1 Mesorhizobium montanum
CGGCGACAACATCACCGTCGACGTCGAGCTGATCGTGCCGATCGCGATGGAAGAGAAGCTGCGCTTCGCCATCCGTGAAGGCGGCCGCACCGTCGGTGCCGGCATCGTCGTCACCATCACGGAATAAATTGGACTGAAACCGATCTGTCGCGGGCGCGGGAGCTGCCCGCGCCGCGCCAGAACAAGGAATTGACGCATGAACGGACAGAATATCCGCATCCGCCTTAAGGCGTTTGACCACCGGGTGCTCGACGCCTCGACCCGCGAGATCGTGTCGACCGCCAAGCGCACCGGCGCCAACGTCCGCGGCCCCATTCCGCTGCCGACGCGGATCGAAAAATTCACGGTCAACCGGTCGCCCCACGTCGACAAGAAGAGCCGCGAGCAGTTCGAGATGCGCACGCATAAGCGCCTGCTCGATATCGTCGATCCGACCCCGCAGACGGTTGATGCTTTGATGAAGCTCGATCTGGCCGCCGGTGTCGACGTCGAGATCAAGCTCTAAGGGAATGAGAGCGCGGTAAGGGGCGGTGCTCCTGGCCCGGAACTCTAAAGGAATTGAACCGATGCGTTCAGGTGTGATTGCAAAGAAGGTGGGAATGACCCGCATCTACAACGATGCCGGGGAACACGTTCCCGTCACCGTTCTCCAGATGGAGAACTGCCAGGTCGTGGCCCAGCGCACGCAGGAGAAGAACGGCTACACCGCCGTCCAGCTCGGCGTTGGCCTTGCCAAGGTGAAGAACACGTCGAAGGCGATGCGCGGCCATTTCGCCGCCGCTTCCGTCGAGCCCAAGGCCAAGGTCGCCGAGTTCCGCGTTTCCGCCGACAACATGATCGACGTCGGCGCTGAGCTGACCGTCGAGCATTTCGTCGCCGGCCAGAAGGTCGACGTCACCGGCACTTCGACCGGTAAGGGTTTTCAAGGCGTGATCAAGCGGCACCATATGGGTGGTGGCCGCGCCACGCACGGTAACTCGGTCTCGCACCGCACGCACGGCTCGACCGGCCAGCGCCAGGACCCGGGCAAGGTGTTCAAGGGCAAGAAGATGGCTGGCCACATGGGCGACGCCCGCGTCACCACGCAGAATGTCGAGGTCGTCTCGACCGACGCAGATCGCGGCCTGATCCTGATCCGCGGCGCGGTTCCCGGGGTCAAGGGCGCCTGGATCCTGGTTCGCGACGCGGCCAAGGTTGCGCTGCCGGCCAACGCGCCGAAGCCTGCCGCGATCCGTGCCGCTGCCGCCAAGAACGAAGCCCCGGCCACTGAGGGAGCCGAATAATGGATCTCAAGATCACAACGCTGGGCGGCAAGGACGCCGGCAAGGTGAAACTCTCCGAGGAGATTTTCGGCCTTGATCCGCGCGAGGACATCCTGCAGCGCGTCGTGCGCTGGCAGCTCGCCAAGAAGCAGCAGGGCACGCACAAGGCTAAGGGCCGCGCCGAAATCGCACGCACCGGCGCTAAGATGTACAAGCAGAAGGGTACCGGCCGCGCCCGTCACCACTCGGCTCGCGCCCCGCAGTTTCGCGGCGGCGGCAAGGCGCACGGCCCTGTCGTGCGCAGCCACGAGCACGAACTGCCGAAGAAGGTGCGTGCGCTCGGCCTGAAGCATGCTCTCTCGGCCAAGGCCAAAAGCGCTTCGATCATCGTCATCGACGAGTTGAAGCTTGCCGAGGCCAAGACCAAGACGCTGGTGGCGAACCTCGAGACGCTCGGGCTGACCAATGCCCTGGTGATCGGCGGCGCCGAGCTCGACCAGAACTTCAAGCTGGCGGCGACCAACATTCCGAACATCGACGTGCTGCCCATCCAGGGCATCAACGTCTACGACATTCTGCGCCGCGGCACGCTGGTCCTTTCCAAGGCCGCCGTCGAGGCTCTCGAGGAGCGCTTCAAATGACCGACCTTCGTCACTACGACGTGATCGTCTCGCCGGCGATCACCGAAAAGTCGACCATGGCTTCCGAGCAGAACCAGGTCGTCTTCAATGTCGCCAAGAAGGCGTCGAAGCCGGAAATCAAGGCCGCTGTCGAAGCCCTCTTCGGGGTCAAGGTCACGGCCGTGAACACGCTTGTCCGCAAGGGCAAGATCAAGCGCTTCCGCGGCACCATCGGCCGCCAGGGCGACGTCAAGAAGGCGGTTGTGACGCTGGCCGACGGCCAGTCGATCGACGTCGCGACGGGTCTCTGAGCAAGGCCGCGAGGACAGGACAATGGCACTCAAGAAATTCAACCCGGTAACGCCGAGCACCCGCCAGTTGGTCATCGTCGACCGCTCGGGTCTCTACAAGGGCAAGCCCGTCAAGGGCCTGACCGAAGGCCTGACCAAGTCGGGCGGCCGCAACAATTACGGCCGCATCACGGCCCGCTTCATCGGCGGCGGCCACAAGCGTTCGTACCGCCTCATCGACTTCAAGCGTAAGAAGTACGACGTCGTCGGCACGGTCGAGCGTATCGAATACGATCCGAACCGCACCGCCTTCATCGCGCTGATCAAGTATGATGACGGCGAGCTGTCCTACATCCTGGCCCCGCAGCGCCTTGCTGCCGGCGACAAGGTCGTGGCCGGCGAAGCGGTCGACGTGAAGCCGGGCAACGCGATGCCGCTGGCCTCGATGCCGGTCGGCACGATCGTTCACAACATCGAGCTGAAGCCGGGCAAGGGCGGCCAGGTCGCCCGTTCGGCCGGCGGTTACGCCCAGCTCGTCGGCCGCGACCAGGGCATGGCGATCCTGCGCCTCAACTCGGGCGAGCAGCGCGTCGTGCACGGTTCCTGCATGGCCACTGTCGGCGCCGTGTCGAACCCCGACCACGGCAACATCAATGACGGCAAGGCCGGTCGCACCGTGTGGCGTGGCAAGCGTCCGCACAATCGCGGCGTGACCATGAACCCGGTCGACCATCCGCATGGCGGCGGCGAAGGCCGCACCTCGGGTGGCCGTCATCCGGTTTCGCCCTGGGGCAAGCCGACCAAGGGCAAGAAGACGCGGTCCAACAAGGCGACCGACAAGTTCATCCTGCGCTCGCGCCATCAGCGCAAGAGCTAAGAAGAGGTAACGCCAAGTGACTCGTTCGATTTGGAAAGGCCCCTTCATCGACGGCTACCTTCTCAAGAAGGTGGATAAGGTTCGTGAAGGTGGTCGCAATGAGGTGATCAAGATGTGGAGCCGTCGCTCCACCATCCTGCCGCAGTTCGTCGGCTTCACCTTCGGTGTCTACAACGGCCAGAAGCACGTCCCTGTCTCGGTGAACGAGGACATGGTCGGCCACAAGTTCGGTGAATTCGCTCCGACCCGGACCTATTACGGTCATGGCGCGGATAAGAAAGCGAAGAGGAAATAATCATGGGCAAGGCCAAAGCTCCGCGCAGGCTTGCTGATAACGAGGCGCGCGCCGTTCTGCGCACCATCCGTATCAGCCCGCAGAAGCTGAACCTGGTTGCCGCGCTTATCCGCGGCAAGAAGGTCGCGACAGCGCTTTCCGATCTCGAATTCTCGGCCAAGCGGATTTCCGGCACGGTCAAGAAGACGCTGGAATCGGCGATCGCCAACGCGGAAAACAATCACGACCTCGACGTCGATGCGCTGGTCGTGGCGGAAGCCTATGTCGGCAAGTCGATCGTCATGAAGCGCTTCCACGCTCGTGGCCGCGGTCGCGCCAGCCGTATTGAAAAGCCGTTCTCGCACCTCACGATCGTCGTTCGTGAAGTCGAGGAAAAAGGGGAGGCCGCATAATGGGCCAGAAAGTCAATCCGATCGGGCTGCGTCTCGGCATCAACCGCACCTGGGATTCGCGCTGGTTCGCGAACACCGGCGAGTACGGCCAGCTGCTGCACGAGGATATCAAGATCCGCAAGTATCTTGAGAAGGAACTCAAGCAGGCCGCGATCTCCAAGGTCGTGATCGAGCGTCCGCACAAGAAGTGCCGCGTCACCATCCACGCCGCGCGCCCGGGCCTGATCATCGGCAAGAAGGGCGCCGACATCGAGAAGCTTCGCAAGAAGCTGACCGAGATGACGAAGTCCGAAACGCACCTCAACATCGTCGAAGTGCGCAAGCCGGAGATCGACGCCACGCTGGTCGCCCAGTCGATTGCCCAGCAGCTCGAACGCCGCATCGCGTTCCGCCGCGCCATGAAGCGCGCCGTTCAGTCGGCCATGCGTCTCGGCGCCGAAGGCATTCGCATCAACTGCTCCGGCCGTCTCGGCGGCGCCGAAATCGCGCGCATGGAGTGGTACCGCGAAGGCCGCGTGCCGCTGCATACGCTGCGCGCCGATGTCGACTACGGCACTGCCGAGGCGAAGACGGCGTACGGCATCTGCGGCGTCAAGGTGTGGGTGTTCAAGGGCGAGATCCTTGAGCACGACCCGATGGCTTCGGAGCGCCGCGCCACCGAAGGTGATGCCGCGCATGGCGGTGGCGGCGAGCGTGAGCGCGGCCGTCGTCGCGAGAACGCCTGAGACATTTGAGAATTTGGAGTTAGAACGATGCTGCAGCCAAAGCGCACAAAGTTCCGCAAGCAGTTCAAGGGCCGTATCCACGGTACCGCCAAGGGCGGCACCAATCTGGATTTCGGCGGTTTCGGGCTGAAGGCGCTTGAGCCGAACCGCGTCACCGCGCGCGAGATCGAGGCGGCCCGCCGCGCGATCACTCGCGAGATGAAGCGCGCCGGCCGCGTCTGGATCCGGGTGTTCCCGGACCTGCCGGTCACCTCGAAGCCGACCGAAGTCCGCATGGGTAAGGGCAAGGGCGCCGTCGACTACTGGGCGGCGCGCGTGAAGCCCGGCCGCATCATGTTCGAGATCGACGGCGTCAGCGAGGAGACCGCGCGTGAAGCGCTGCGTCTCGGCGCCGCCAAGCTCTCGGTCAAGACGCGCTTCGTGCAGCGCATCGCAGAATAAGGACAGGCGATCATGAAAGCCGAAGACATCCGGACCAAGACCCAGGATCAGCTGACCGACGACCTGGCCAGCCTGAAGAAGGAGCAGTTCAACCTGCGCTTCCAGAAGGCCACCGGCCAGCTCGAGAAGACCGCGCGCGTGAAGCAGGTCCGCAAGGACATCGCGCGCATCAAGACCATCGCCGCGGAAAAAGCCGCGGCCAAGAAGGGTTAAGACCATGCCAAAGCGCATTTTGCAGGGCACCGTCGTCAGCGACAAGAACGAGAAGACGGTTGTCGTCAAGGTCGAGCGGCGCTTCACGCATCCCGTGATGAAGAAGACCGTGCGCATGACCAAGAAGTACAAGGCGCACGACGAGAACAACGCCCACAAGGTCGGCGACCAGGTGTTCATCCAGGAATCGAAGCCGATTTCGAAGGACAAGCGCTGGATCGTCGTCACTTCGGACCAGGCGTAAACAAACGAATTTTGGACAGACCGGGGAGGGGCGTCGCGCCTGTCCCGTTAGAAAAGAAGAAGGCGGCCAGTCATGATTCAGATGCAAACAAACCTCGACGTCGCGGACAATTCCGGCGCCCGTCGTGTCATGTGCATCAAGGTGCTGGGCGGCTCGAAGCGGAAATATGCCTCCGTCGGCGACATCATCGTGGTGTCGATCAAGGAAGCCATTCCGCGCGGCCGCGTTAAGAAGGGCGATGTGATGAAGGCGGTCGTGGTTCGCACGGCCAAGGACATCCGCCGCCCGGACGGCAGCGTGATCCGTTTCGACAAGAACGCGGCCGTTCTCGTCGACAATAAGAAAGAGCCGATCGGCACCCGTATCTTCGGACCGGTTCCGCGCGAGCTTCGCGCCAAGAACCACATGAAGATCATCTCGCTCGCGCCTGAAGTGCTGTAAGGAGCCGGACCAATGCAAAAGATCAAAAAAGGCGACAAGGTCGTCGTGCTTGCCGGCAAGGACAAGGGCCGTTCCGGCGAAGTCCTGTCGGTGCAGCCGAAGGAAGACACCGCGGTCGTCCGCGGCGTGAACCTCATTCGCCGTCACCAGAAGCAGACCCAGTCCCAAGAGGGCGGGATCATCACCAAGGAAGCGCCGATCCACCTGTCGAACATCGCGCTGGCCGACCCCAAGGATGGCAAGCCGACCCGCGTCGGTTTCACCATCCAGAAGGATGGCAAGAAGGTGCGCGTCGCCAAGCGTTCGGGAGAAGTCATCAATGGCTAAGGCTGAAACCAAGCAGGCAACTGCCAAGAACGAGCCGCGCCTCAAGAAGGTCTACAACGAGACCATCCGCAAGGCGATGCAGGAGCAGTTCGGTTACGACAACGACATGCAGGTTCCGCGCATCGACAAGATCGTGCTGAACATGGGTGTCGGCGAAGCGACCGCGGATTCCAAGAAGCCCTCGGTCGCGGCCGAGGATCTCGCGATGATCGCCGGCCAGAAAGCCGTCGTCACCCGTGCCCGCAACTCGATTGCCGGCTTCAAGGTGCGCGAGAATATGCCGATCGGCGCCAAGGTCACGCTGCGCAAGGAACGCATGTACGAGTTCCTCGACCGCCTCGTGAACATCGCGCTGCCGCGCGTTCGCGACTTCCGCGGACTGAACCCGAAGAGCTTTGACGGCCGTGGCAACTATGCCATGGGCATCAAGGAACACATCGTGTTCCCGGAGATCAATTACGACAAGGTTGATCAGGTCTGGGGCATGGACGTCATCGTTTGTACGACGGCGAAGACGGACGACGAGGCGAGAGCGCTGCTCAAGGCCTTCAACTTCCCCTTCCGCCAGTAACGGCAGCGAAAAAGGAAACATCTGAAATGGCAAAGACCAGCTCAGTCGAGAAGAACAACCGGCGCCGCAAGCTCGCCGACCAGTACGCCGCCAAGCGCACGGCGCTCAAGGCCATCATCATGGATCAGTCTCAGCCGATGGAAGAGCGTTTCCAGGCCCAGTTGAAGCTTTCGGCGCTGCCGCGCAACTCGGCCAAGATCCGCATCCGCAACCGCTGCGAAGTCACGGGCCGTCCGCGCGCCTACTATCGCAAGCTTAAGCTTTCGCGTATCGCGCTTCGCGATCTGGGCAATACCGGCCAGATCCCGGGCCTGGTCAAGTCGAGCTGGTAAGGAGACACTGAGATGTCATTGAGCGATCCTCTCGGCGATATGCTGACCCGCATCCGCAACGCCTATGGCCGCAAGAAGGCGAGCGTTTCGACCCCGGCCTCGCGTCTGCGCGCCCGTGTTCTCGAAGTGCTGAAGTCGGAAGGCTATATCCGCGACTACAGCCAGACCGATTTCGACAACGGCAAGTCGGAAATCGAGATCGAGCTGAAATATTTCGACGGCGCTCCGGTCGTGCGCGAAATCGCGCGCGTGTCGAAGCCCGGCCGCCGCGTCTATGTCTCGGCCAAGTCGATTCCGCAGGTTGCCAACGGCCTCGGCATCGCCATTCTTTCGACGCCGAAGGGCGTCATGGCCGACCACGAAGCACGCGAGCAGAATGTCGGCGGCGAGATCCTCTGCCAGATCTTCTGATCGGGCACGAGATTGAATGAATGGGCTTCGGTTCTCGGGATCGCGCCCGGGAACTGGAACTGAAACGAAAGAAGTGACGAGGACAACAAAATGTCTCGTATCGGAAAGAAACCCGTTTCGCTGCCGCAGGGCGTGACCGCATCCGTCAACGGCCAGACCGTGACGGCGAAGGGCCCCAAGGGCGAGCTGAAGTTCGTGGTCAACGACGAAGTGCTGGTCAAGATGGAAGGCAGCGAGATCGCTGTCCAGCCGCGCGACCAGACCAAGGCGGCCCGCTCCAAGTGGGGCATGTCGCGCACGCAGATCGTCAACATCCTGCAGGGCGTGAAGGAAGGCTTCGAGAAGAAGCTCGAGATCACCGGCGTCGGCTATCGCGCGGCGCTGCAGGGCAAGAACCTGCAGCTGGCGCTCGGCTTCAGCCACGATGTGGTCTATGAGACGCCGCAGGGCATCACGATCACGGTGCCGAAGCCGACCGAAATCACGGTCTCCGGCATCGACAAGCAGCAGGTCGGCCAGGTCGCCGCCGAGATCCGCGAATATCGCGGTCCGGAGCCGTACAAGGGCAAGGGCGTGCGCTATGCCGGCGAGCGCATCGTGCGCAAGGAAGGCAAGAAGAAGTAATAGGCTTGGCCCCCGAAAAGTTGCAGACTTTTCGGAAAGGGCCAAGCCGGAGAAATGTAACGCCGCGGGGCGCGACCGCGGGAGGCTTGGCCTACCGCACAGGGTTGCCCCCGTTTTCTGAAGGCAAGGAACCGACATCATGGCAAGCCCCAAAGAAACCATCCAGCGCCGCGCGCAGCGCGTGCGCCGCCAGCTGAAGAAGGTCGCTGGCGAGCGTCCGCGGCTTTCGGTGCACCGCACCTCGAAGAACATCTACGTCCAGGTCATCGACGATGCCAACGGCCACACGCTGGCCGCCGCCTCGACGCTCGAGAAGGACCTCAAGGGCTCGCTCAAGACCGGCGCCGACACCGCAGCCGCCGCCGCGGTCGGCAAGTTGATCGCCGAGCGCGCCACCAAGGCCGGCGTCAAGGAAGTCGTCTTCGACCGCGGCCCGTATATCTATCATGGCCGCGTCAAGGCGCTGGCCGAGGCCGCCCGCGAAGGTGGACTCAGCTTCTAATTTTCGCCGCTGACGACCCAAAAGCGGCGTCGGCAATCAGCAACCCGTGCTTCCGGAAAAGAACAAGGAACAGGATATGGCACAGGAACGTAGGGATGGCGGCCGCGGCCGCGATCGTGAAGAGCGCGACGACGGCATGGTGGACAAGCTCGTCCACATCAACCGCGTCGCCAAGGTGGTGAAGGGTGGCCGTCGCTTCGGCTTCGCCGCTCTCGTCGTCGTCGGCGACCAGAAGGGCCGCGTCGGCTTCGGCCATGGCAAGGCACGCGAAGTGCCGGAAGCGATCCGCAAGGCGACCGAGTCGGCCAAGCGCGACATGATCTTCGTGCCGCTTCGCTCGGGCCGCACGCTGCATCATGACGTCGAGGGCCGCTGGGGCGCCGGACGCGTTCTGCTGCGCGCCGCCAAGCAGGGTACCGGCATCATCGCCGGCGGCCCGATGCGCGCCGTCTTCGAGACGCTCGGCATGCATGACGTGGTCGCCAAGTCGATGGGTTCGTCGAACCCCTACAACATGGTTCGCGCCACCTTCGACGCGTTGAAGAGCCAGATGCATCCCAAGGATGTGGCTGCCGCGCGCGGCATCAAGTACTCGACCCTTCAGGCCCGCCGCGGCACCGCCGTCGCGGCTGAAGAATAGTCGACGCTGACCAGGGATTTCGATCATGGCCAAGAAAGCTACCAAGACCATCACCGTCGAGCAGATCGGTTCGCCGATCCGCCGGCCGAAGGAGCAGCGCGCGACGCTGGTCGGCCTCGGCCTGAACAAGATGCACAAGCGGCGCACGCTGGAAGATACCCCTTCCGTGCGCGGCATGATCGCCGCCGTCCAGCACCTCGTCCGCGTCGTGGACGAGGCCTGAACGGAAGCGCAGGAGAAGCAACATGAAACTCAACGATCTGCGTGACAAGGACGGCGCGACGCATTCGAAGAAGCGTCTCGGCCGCGGCATCGGTTCCGGCTCGGGCAAGACCGCCGGTCGCGGCGTCAAGGGCCAGAAGGCGCGCTCGGGCGTTGCCATCAACGGCTTCGAGGGCGGCCAGATGCCGCTCTATCGGCGCCTGCCGAAGCGCGGCTTCAACAACATCTTCGCCAAGAGCTTCACGGTCGTGTCGCTGGCCCGCATTCAGGCTGCGATCGACGCAAAGAAGCTCGACGCCAAGGAGACCGTGACGGCCGAGGCCCTGGTTGCCGCAGGCGTCATCCGTCGCGTCAAGGACGGCGTGCGTGTCCTCTCCGACGGCGAGCTCAAGGCCAAGCTCTCCTTCGACGTCGCCGGCGCCTCCAAGGCCGCGATCGAGAAGATCGAAAAGGCTGGCGGTTCGGTGAAGCTGCCGGAAGTGGCTGCCGCCGAGTAACGGCGATTTGAAGCGCGGCCGGCGGGAATGACTTCGAATCCTCCGCCGAACCGCGCTTCGATCTGGTGAATTGGGCGGCCGCGTCAACGCGGCCGCTTGCATGTTTACGGTCCGGAGCTTATCTCGTGAGCTTCGGTGACACGCGCCGCCTGAGCTGCGGGCATCGAGCGTGACCTAGCGGAGAATCAGGCATGGCTTCGGCTGCTGAACAACTAGCCTCCAATCTGAATTTCGCGGCCTTCGCCAAGGCCGAGGATCTCAAGAAGCGCATCTGGTTCACGATCGGCGCGCTGCTCGTCTACCGCCTCGGCACCTATATTCCGCTGCCCGGCATCAACCCCGACGCCTTCGCCCAGGCCTTCTCCTCGCAGAGCAAGGGCGTGCTCGGCATGTTCAACATGTTTGCCGGCGGCGCCGTGCAGCGCATGGCGATCTTTGCGCTGGGCATCATGCCTTACATTTCCGCCTCCATCATCATGCAGCTGATGACCTCGGTCATCCCGTCGCTGGAAGCGCTGAAGAAGGAAGGCGAGCAGGGCCGCAAGATCATCAACCAGTACACGCGCTACGGCACCGTGCTTCTGGCGCTGATCCAGGCCTACGGCATTTCGATCGGCCTCGAAGGCGGCAACGGCATCGTCAACGATCCCGGCATGTTCTTCCGTATCTCGACCGTGGTCACGCTGGTCGGCGGCACCATGTTCCTGATGTGGCTCGGCGAGCAGATTACCGCGCGCGGCATCGGCAACGGCATTTCGCTGATCATCTTCTCCGGCATCGTCGCCGGCCTGCCCAGGGCGATCTCCGGCACGCTGGAACTCGGCCGCACCGGCGCTCTGTCGACCGGGCTGATCCTGGCGATCATCGTGCTCGCCATCATCGTCATCGCGCTCATCGTCTTCTTCGAGCGCGCGCAGCGCCGCCTGCTCATCCAGTATCCGAAGCGCCAGGTCGGCAACCGCATGTTCCAGGGCGACACCTCGCACCTGCCGCTGAAGCTCAACACCTCGGGCGTCATCCCGCCGATCTTCGCCTCCTCGCTGCTGCTTTTGCCGGCGACGGTCGCGGGCTTCTCGCAGGCGACCAACCTGCCGGCCTGGGCAAGCACGATCCTGGCCTCGCTCGGCCATGGCCAGCCGCTCTACATGCTCTTCTATGCGAGCATGATCGTCTTCTTCGCCTTCTTCTACACGGCGATCGTCTTCAACCCGAAGGACACGGCCGACCAGCTCAAGAAGCACTCCGGCTTCATCCCGGGTTATCGTCCGGGCGAGCGCACCGCCGACTATATCGACTATGTTCTGACGCGCATCACCGTCGTCGGCGCCATCTACCTGGTGCTGGTCTGCCTGCTGCCGGAGTTCCTGATTTCGGCGACTGGCGTACCTTTCTACCTCGGTGGCACATCGCTTCTGATCGTGGTCAGTGTCACGCTCGACACGGTGGCGCAGATTCAGGGTCACCTGATCGCGCACCAGTATGAGGGCCTGATCAAGAAGTCGAAGTTGCGCGGGGGGAAGAGGAGCAGATGAGGTTGATATTGCTTGGGCCGCCAGGAGCGGGCAAGGGGACGCAAGCACAAAGACTGGTAGAAAAACACGGCATACCCCAGCTCTCGACGGGTGACATGCTGCGTGCCGCCGTCCAGGCAGGAACCGAGGTCGGCAAGCGCGCCAAAGCGGTGATGGATGCCGGTGAGTTGGTTTCGGATGCGATCGTCAACGCCATCGTTGCCGAACGCATCGATCAGCCGGATTGCGCCAGGGGTTTCATCCTCGATGGCTATCCGCGCACGCTGGTCCAGGCCGACGCGGTCGAGGCCATGCTTGCCGAACGCGGCATTGCGCTCGACACCGTCGTCGAGCTGGTCGTCGACGACAAGGCGCTGGTTGGCCGCATAGTCAAACGTGCCGAGGATGCCAAGGCCGCGGGCCAACCGGTGCGTAAGGACGACAACCCGGCGGTATTCGAAGAACGCCTGCGCGAATACTACAAGAAGACGGCGCCGCTGATCGGTTACTACTACGCCAAAGGCAGGCTCAAGACGGTCGACGGCATGGCCAGTATCGATGCGGTGACCGCCGAGATCGGCAAGGTGCTCGCGGCAGCGGCGAAGTGAGCCGGGCCGACAATTAAAGATTGCGCTTGACTGGAGTGCGCCGTTGGGTTATGGCGGCCCGTCTTCCTATCAGGCATGGACTTTGCTTGCCCTTGCGGGCAAGGCGGTCGCTTTGAACCAGGAAACTCCCGCAAGGGCCGGCCTCCACCGGACGCGGGGCAACTTCGACAGCGCCGGCTCGTCCGGCCCATATGGAGAAAGAGAAGAAAATGGCTCGTATAGCCGGCGTCAACATTCCGACCAACAAGCGCGTCGTCATCGCGCTTCAGTACATTCACGGCATCGGCAAGAAGTTTGCCCAGGAGATCGTCGACAAGGTCGGCATCCCGGCGGACCGCCGCGTCAACCAGCTGACCGACGCGGAAGTGCTGCAGATCCGCGAGACGATCGACCGCGACTACCAGGTCGAAGGCGACCTGCGCCGCGAAGTCTCGATGAACATCAAGCGGCTCATGGACCTCGGCTGCTACCGCGGCCTGCGTCACCGCCGCTCGCTGCCGGTCCGCGGCCAGCGCACGCATACCAATGCGCGCACCCGCAAGGGCCCGGCCAAGGCGATCGCCGGTAAGAAGAAGTAAGAGAGCGAATAGCGAGTAGTCATTAGCGAGTAGGGGACCCTATTCGCTATTCCGTACTCGCTACTCGCTTTGAAAGGTGGAGCCGCTGGCATTACGGCGGTGTAGAGATCAACTGAAAGGACTACCATGGCCAAGGAAGCCGCTCGTGTTCGCCGTCGCGAACGCAAGAACATCTCGTCGGGCGTTGCCCACGTCAATTCGACCTTCAACAACACCATGATCACCATCACCGACGCGCAGGGCAATTCGATTGCCTGGTCGTCGGCAGGTGCCCAGGGCTTCAAGGGTTCGCGCAAGTCGACCCCGTTCGCCGCCCAGATGGCTGCCGAGGACGTCGCCAAGAAGGCGCAGGAACACGGCATGCGCATGCTCGAGGTCGAGGTTTGCGGACCCGGCTCCGGTCGTGAATCGGCCCTTCGCGCGCTGCAGGCGGCAGGCTTCACCATCACCTCGATCCGTGACGTGACGCCGATCCCGCACAATGGCTGCCGCCCGCGCAAGAAGCGCCGCGTCTGATTTTTTAAACGCCGCGCGAACGCCAGGGCGTTCCTCCGCGGTTTTCCGTGTCGCCTGCCACGATTGGATAGTGGCGGGACAAAGGAAGGAAGATATTTATGATCCAGAAAAACTGGCAGGAACTGATCAAGCCGAACAAGATCGAGTTCTCGTCGAAGAAGAAGACGCTGACCACGCTGGTAGCCGAGCCGCTCGAACGCGGCTTTGGCCTGACGCTGGGCAACGCGCTGCGGCGCGTGCTTCTGTCTTCGCTGCGTGGCGCGGCTGTCACCGCCGTGCAGATCGACGGCGTGCTGCATGAATTCTCGTCCATCGCCGGTGTGCGCGAGGACGTGACCGATATCGTGCTCAACATCAAGGAAATCGCCATCCGCATGGAAGGCGATGGTCCCAAGCGCATGGTCGTGCGCAAGCAGGGCCCGGGCGCCGTGCTGGCCGGCGACATCCAGACCGTCGGCGACGTCGAGATCCTCAACCCCGACCACGTCATCTGCACCCTCGACGAGGGTGCGGAGATCCGCATGGAGTTCACCGTCGACACCGGCAAGGGCTACGTGCCGGCCGAGCGCAACCGCGCCGAGGATGCGCCGATCGGCCTGATTCCGGTCGACAGCCTCTACTCGCCGGTCAAGAAGGTCTCCTACAAGGTCGAGAACACCCGCGAGGGCCAGGTTCTCGATTACGACAAGCTGACCATGACCATCGAGACCAACGGTTCGGTATCGGGCGAGGACGCGGTGGCTTTCGCCGCTCGTATCCTGCAGGACCAGCTCGGCCTGTTCGTCAACTTCGACGAGCCGCAGAAGGAAGTCGCCACCGAGGCCGTCACCGAGCTCGCCTTCAACCCGGCGCTGCTCAAGAAGGTCGACGAGCTCGAGCTTTCGGTGCGTTCGGCCAACTGCCTGAAGAACGACAACATCGTCTATATCGGCGACCTGATCCAGAAGACCGAAGCCGAGATGCTGCGCACCCCGAACTTCGGCCGCAAGTCGCTGAACGAGATCAAGGAAGTGCTGGCGGCGATGGGCCTCCATCTCGGCATGGAAGTGCCGGACTGGCCGCCGGAAAACATCGAAGACCTCGCCAAGCGTTACGAAGACCAATATTGAGCATGAATTCCAAGAATCGGCGGCGAGAGCCGCTCGATCCGACGGTCATGCGGAAAACCATCAGAGGCCGTGGCCTCTTGAAGAACTGAAGAAGGAAAAGAGCCATGCGCCACGGTTTCAAAGGCCGTCGTTTCGCCCGCAGCATCAGCCATCGCAAGTCTATGTTCGCCAATCTTGCCGTCTCGCTGATCGAGCACGAGCAGATCGTCACCACCCTGCCGAAGGCCAAGGACCTGCGTCCGATCGTCGAGAAGCTGGTGACGCTCGGCAAGCGCGGCGACCTGCACGCCCGCCGCCAGGTGATCGCGCAGATCGGCAATGAAGGCGTTGTCAAGCGCCTGTTCGAGACCATCGCGCCGCGCTACGCCACCCGCAACGGCGGCTACCTGCGCATCATGAAGGCGGGCTTCCGCCAGGGCGACAACGCCGCGATGGCCGTGATCGAGTTCGTCGACCGCGACACCTCGGCGAAGGGCGCCGCCGACCGCGCCCGGCTTGAGGCGGAAGGCGCCAACGAGGAAGTCGCGGCCGCCTAAGGTCCGCGTTTCCATCGATGACTTCAAGGGGCCTTCGGGCCCCTTTTTGCATTCACGGGTGATGGCTGGTTATCGAAGCAAATCCAGATAATCCTGTCCGGACAGCGACCGCCAATTGAACGCGCCAGGTATCTCTTCCGTGGCAGGCCGTGAGTATGAATAGATGCTGTCGACCTTGGTTCGAGAGTCGACATCTCGAACAAGCAGGGACACCGTCGATGCGTTCAAATAGTCAACCGCTTCACGATCGCCGATGAACCTCGTGTCGACTTGAAAGTGAACCTGCACGCAGCCGGCGCAAATGTTCAACAGAATATCGTCGCTTAGGGCCGCATAGTAGACGGTCGCCTGCTCTAGGTCCCATAGGCCCGCCGCTAGCAATTCCGAGGGTTTCGTCTCACCGTCAAACCGGTCCAAAGATAATTTCAGCGCCTTGGTCAGTGTTTCGAATTTACCCTTGAGCTGCGCTGCTCCTTCGATCTGGAACCAGTTGATCTGGTAAGGAGCGATATTGTCGAAAGAAATCTCCAGGTTGCCGAAAAACCAGTAGAGCGGAACGGGAGCATCCTCACCGACATTCCAGCCGTCAGGTGAGCCGAGCGCCTCAGCAATTTCAACCAGTTTCATGTCAGGTCTTACCGGTCCTAAAGTGCCGGTGACCAAAAAATCGCGCAACGAAACGAGCTGTTTTTTCATAAGATCGACAACGGTTCCCGATTGCAGGCGTAGCTATAGCCGGTTAATGGCTGAAAATAATTCGATTTCATCGCCTTAGCCTTTCATTCTGCACAATCGTCGGGACAATGGCGCCCGATCTGGAAGGATTCGAAAATGCAGCTCAAACGACTGTTTCTTGTTGCGGTTTGCGCGCTGGCCGTCTTCGCCGCGGCACCGGCCGCAAGACAGGCTTTTGCCGAGGACGCCGCCAAGCCGGCCGATCCGGGCCTCTCCGACGTGCTCACCGATCTTTTGCATGGCGTCGAAGGCGAGAACCGCACGTCCGGCCCCGACAAGCGCGTGCCGTTCGGCCGCGAGGAGGTGCAGCTCTCTTTCGCTCCGCTGGTCAAGCAAACGGCGCCGGCAGTCGTCAACGTCTATGCCTCCCAGACCGCAAAGGTGACATCACCCTTCGAAGGCGATCCCTTCTTCGAGGAGTTCTTTGGCCGCGCCCAGCCGCGCGCACAGTCTTCGCTGGGTTCCGGCGTGCTGGTCGATCCGACCGGCGTGATCGTCACCAATTACCACGTCATCAAGGATGCCGATGAAGTGAAGGTCGCGACCGCGGACGGGCGCGAGTTCACCTCCAAGGTCATGCTCAAGGACGAGACGCTCGATCTCGCGGTGCTCAAGATCTCGGCCGACAAGCCGTTCCCGGTGATCGCCATCGGCGATTCCGATGCGCTTGAAGTCGGTGACCTTGTGCTGGCGATCGGCAATCCGTTCGGCGTTGGCCAGACCACCACCAGCGGCATTGTCTCGGCACTGGCCCGCAGCCATATCGGCGTTTCGGATTCGGGCTATTTCATCCAGACCGATGCCGCCATCAACCCCGGCAATTCCGGCGGCGCGCTGATCAACATGGGCGGCCAGCTGGTCGGCATCAATACGGCCATTTACAGCCGCAGCGGCGGCTCGATCGGCATCGGATTCGCCATTCCCGCGAACATGGTTCGCGCCTTTGCCGATGCCGCCAAGGCCGGGCTCGACTTCTTCGAGCGACCCTATATCGGCGCGGAGTTCGAATTGGTGACGCCGCAGATCGCGGAATCGCTCGGCATGGAAAAGCCGACCGGTGCATTGGTGTCGACCGTGGATGCCACTGGGCCCGCCGGCAAGGCGGGGCTCAAGGCGGGCGATGTCATACTGTCGCTCAACAACACACCGGTCGAAAGCATCGAGGCGCTCGACTATCGCATGGCGACGCTGTCGATCGGCACCAAGGCGACGTTCGCCGTGCTGAGTAAGGGTCAACAGGCGACGCTGGAAATCCCGCTGGAGCGCGCGCCGGAAGGCGCCAAGCCCAGCGAAGTTATCCTGCGTGGCCGCAGTCCCTTTTCCGGCGCCAAGGTCGCCGAACTGTCGCCCAGGCTCGCCCAGCGGCTTAGCCTTCGCACCGATCTCAAGGGTGTCACCGTCGTCGACATCAACCGCGATTCGCCGGCCGCCGATTTCGGCTTCCAGCCCGGCGATATCGTGCGTGAGGTGAACGGAACCAGCATCGACACCGCGGCGACGCTGGCACAGGTTGCCCAGCAGGACACGCGCTGGTGGCGCTTTACCGTCGAGCGCGGCGGGCAGATACTGCGGCAGGTATTGCGTTATTGAGGCGACCCAGAGCATGATGCCGAAAAGTGTGAAGCGGTTTTCGGACGACATCATGCTCTATCTCTTTGATTTAGAGCCGGATGATTTCAGGTCGGTTCGACCTGAAATCATCCGGCTCTAAGGGATCGTCCTCCAGCTTCGAAGACATGCATGGCGGATCTCTTCAGCGCAGATGAACCGGAAAAGGCGCCGCCTGGCCGGCCGCTTGCCGATCGGCTGCGCCCGAAGAACCTCGGCGAGGTCGTGGGCCAGGAGCATCTGACCGGCCCCGACGGCGCGCTGACGAGGCTGATCGATTCCGGCTCGCTCGGCTCGATGATCTTCTGGGGGCCGCCCGGCACCGGCAAGACGACGGTGGCGCGGCTGCTTGCCGGCGAGACCAATCTCGCCTTCGAGCAGATATCTGCCGTGTTCTCCGGCGTCGCCGACCTCAAGAAAGTCTTCGAGGCGGCCAGGCTGAGGCGCGCCAACGGCCGCCAGACGCTGCTCTTCGTCGACGAGATCCATCGCTTCAACCGCGCCCAGCAGGACGGCTTTCTTCCCGTCATGGAGGACGGCACGGTGGTGCTGGTCGGCGCCACCACGGAGAACCCGTCCTTCGAGCTGAACGCCGCGCTTTTGTCACGCGCGCGTGTGCTGGTGTTCCGTTCGTTGGGCGAAGAAAGCATCGCCAAGCTTCTGGCCCGGGCGGAAGAAACCGAGGGCAAGGCGCTGCCGCTCGATGAAGAAGCGCGCGCGATGCTCGTCCGCATGGCGGACGGCGACGGCCGCGCCGCGCTCACTCTGGCCGAGGAAGTCTGGCGCGCCGCCAAAAAAAGCGAAGTGTTCGGCCCGGAAGGCCTGCAGCGCGTCATCCAGCGCCGCGCGCCGATCTACGACAAGGGCCAGGACGGCCACTACAATCTGATCTCGGCGCTGCATAAATCGGTGCGCGGTTCCGATCCGGATGCCGCCCTCTATTACCTCGCACGCATGTTCGATGCCGGCGAGGATCCGCTCTATCTCGGCCGCAGGCTGGTGCGAATGGCGGTGGAGGATATCGGGCTCGCCGATCCTCAGGCGCTGGTGATCGCCAATGCCGCCAAGGACGCCTATGACTATCTCGGCTCTCCCGAGGGCGAGCTCGCCTTTGCCCAGGCCGCCGTCTACCTCGCCACGGCGCCGAAATCGAATGCTGTCTACAATGCCTTCAAGGCCGCGACCGCGGCTGCCAAGGAATTCGGCTCGCTGCTGCCGCCCAAGCACATCCTCAATGCACCGACCAAGCTGATGAAGCAGGAGGATTACGGCGCCGGCTATCGCTATGACCATGACGAGCCGGACGCGTTTTCAGGCCAGGACTATTTTCCGGACAAGATGGGCCGGCGCACTTTCTATGATCCGCCGGAACGTGGCTTCGAGCGCGAGGTCCGCAAGCGGCTGGAATATTGGGCAAAACTGCGCGGCGAACGGAACGGCTGAGTTGCGCGGCCGAGTGGTCGGTACGCTTCCTCGCGAAGCCACGCCGGTGCGACGAACTTGGCTTACCGGCCGTGTATTAAGCTGAAGTGGAGTGTCATACTCCAAATATTAGTGCTGACCGGCCACTCGATCCTCGTGGTGGCATTGTGCAGGGAAACAAAAAATCCTATCAAGGCGCACGCCTGGCGGGGGTAGCGCCGTTAATTGGCTCACGTGAACAGGACCGCGCTCCGGTGCGGAAAACAATGACAAAGCAAACCGTCAAGACGCTCCGGAAGGCTGCCATCGCGGTCGTGGTTCTCGCGCTCGGCTTCTACTTCATCCCGATCATAACCGCGATCTTCGTCGTCTGTGGCCTGATCGATGTCATGCGCAACGACCGGAAGGACCGCAATCTGTTCGAGCGCTACTTCCTCGGCAATGGCCTGTTCACCTGGCTGCTGTCGCCGTTCAACCTGATCGTCGACCTACTCTGCTACCGCAACCCCGGCGTCTGGAAGCCCGAGCAGTTTCCTGAGGACTATCAGCGTGAGATCAACGAGGTCCTGGGCGTCTTCAACGCGCGCAAGGATGAGATCATCGCCGATATCGATGCCAATTTCGGCGCCGGCCGGCGCGGTATGTATGTCTACCAGTGGTACGGCAAGCACAAGATCGACAACGTTCCGGAATTCAACAAGGACTACAAATACATCAAGACGATCGCGGTATCGGTTTTCAGCAAGGGCGAATCCACGTCCTGGCATTTCGGTCCGCTGCGGCTCAGCCTGCGCCTTCTGTACAATCTGATTCCGGTGAAGGCGGAGATCTTCGTCCAGTGCGGCAGCAAGAAGAACTACTGGTACGACAATCCCCTCTTCATCTTCGACGACACGCTGTTCCACCGCTCGGTCAACGAGTATGACGGCCGCCGCTATTGCGTCTTCGTCGACATCATTCGCCCGTCTCCTTTCCCGGGCCTGATCGCCGGCCTTCTCGCCATTGTCTCGGTCAGCGTCGAGCGCATCAATTCCATCTTCTACAAGAACTGGAAGATGATTGGATCGTCCAAGCCGAAGGCCGCCAACTGATTTGGCATCGGGCTGTCGTCCTGGTTCGGCTGGTGTCCTTGATCAAACACCGCGACGTTTTGGGGTAAGCGTCGCGCTTTGTTGGGTCTTTGGCTCGCAACCTGTTCGCCTTAATGCATGTCGCCCAAAAGTGCGCAGCGGTTTTGGGACAACGACATGCATCAAAACAAAGACTTAAAGCGCGTCGCCTGAATCCGTTTCATCGCGACCCGCTTTAGTGCTATGGCGCCGCTTTCAAACGGAAAGCATAATCATGGCAGGTGTTGAACAGATCACGGTGGAGGCCAGCGAGGCGGGCATGCGGCTCGATCGCTGGTTCAAGGTCCATTTCCCGGGCCTCGGCTTCGGCCATCTCCAAAAGCTGTTGCGCTCGGGCCAGGTCCGGCTCGATGGCGGCCGGGTAAAGGCTGACACGCGCGTCGAGCCCGGCCAGACCGTGCGCATCCCGCCGCTCGACGTCGACAAGAAGGGCGACGCACCGCTCACCGGCCATTCGATCCGCAACCAGGACGATGCCGATGTGCTGGCCAAGATGCTCTTGCATGAGGACCCGAAGGTCTTCGTCTTCAACAAGCCGGCCGGCTTGGCGGTGCAGGGCGGCTCAGGCGTCACCCGCAATGTCGACGACATGCTGGAGGCCTGGCGTAACAAGAAGGGCGAGAAGCCGCGCCTGGTGCATCGCCTCGACCGCGATACGTCCGGGGTGCTGGTCGTTGCCCGCACCCGCCTTGCCGCCATGAAATTGTCCGAAGCGTTCAGGGCGCGCGAGACAAAGAAGACCTATTGGGCACTGGTCAAAGGCGTGCCGCCGAAGCGCGAGGACAAGATCTCGACCTGGCTGATCAAGGAACCGACTGAGGATGGCGACCGCGTGCGCGTGGCCGCGCATGGCGAGAAGGGCGCCGACCATGCCGTGTCCTACTACCGCATCATCGAGCAGGCGGCGCAGACGATGACCTGGTTGGAGATGGAGCCCTATACCGGCCGAACCCACCAGCTTCGCGTTCATGCCGCCTATATCGGCTGCCCGATCATCGGCGACCCGAAATATTTCGAGGCCGACACCAACTGGGATTTTCCGGGCGGCATTCAAAACCGCCTGCATCTGCACGCACGCCGCATCGTCATCCCACATCCGGACCAGGGCGTCATCGATGTCACCGCGCCGATGCCGCCGCATATGCGCCAGAGCTGGAACCTGATCGGCTTCGACGATCAGAGCGCGGAGGACTGACGTTGGTTGTTGCGCCCGCATTGGATCGCCGCGATGCGGTCGACATGGCGGCGGCGATCATCATGGTCGGGTTGACCTTCTCCTGGGGGCTGAACTACGTCGCCGCCAAGATCTCCTATGCCGGTTACGACCCTGTCTTCGTCTCGATCGCGCGTTCGGTTCTCGGCGGGCTCTGCGTGCTCGGCTGGTGCCGACTGCGCGGCATCAAACTGTTCGAAGCGGACGCGACGCTTGGCGCCGGCATCGTCGTCGGCGTGCTGTTCGGTGTCGAGTTCCTGTGCCTCTATATCGGGCTGGAATACACGACCGTTGCCCGCAACACGCTCCTGGTCAACATCATGCCGTTCTGGGTCCTGATCGGCGGCCATTTCCTGCTTGGCGAACGCATCAACGCCCGCAAGCTGGCCGGGCTCATGCTCGCCTTCTGCGGTCTGGTAGCGGTCTTTTCCGACGGCATCGTCGGTGGAAACGATGCAACGCTGACAGGCGATCTGCTCAGCCTCGGTTCAGGCATCCTGTGGGCGACGACCAGCATCGTCATCAAGCGGTCGAAGCTGGTGGAGACCAGCGCCGAGAAACTGTTGCTCTATCAGTTGGCCGGCGCCGCCATTGTCGGTGTCCTGGTGATGCCGTTCGCGGGTCCGCCGATCCGCGCGGTTGCCGCCTTGCCGACGGCGGCGCTGCTGTTCCAGTCTTTCTATATCGTCGCCTTCACCTATGTGTTGTGGTTCTGGCTGCTGACGCGCTATCCGGCGGCCGGCTTGTCGAGCTTCGCCTTCCTGTCGCCGGTGTTCGGCGTTCTGTGCGGCGCGGTGATTTTGGGCGAGCCACCGACGATCCGGATTTTTGTGGCGCTGGGACTGATCGCCGCCGGTCTTATCATCGTCAACCGGCCGGCGCGCAGACCGCCTACAGCGTAAGGAGTTCGACATGCGCGACATCCTCGAAGACCTCGAAGCCGGAAAACTGCTTTCCGATCCCGATCCCGTCCGCCGCGCCCAGATCCAGATGAAGACGCCGCTGCCGAAGCGCTTCTACAAAGCCGTCTCGGTTGTCCCTATGGAAAATGGCTTTGCGGTGCATCTCGACGGCAGATCGGTGCGCACGCCGGGCAAGGCCGTGATGGTGCTGCCGACCGAAAAAGCTGCAACGCTGGTGGCCGATGAATTCAGCGCGCAAAGCGAGGTCATCGATCCCGTGACCATGCCTGTCATGCGCCTCGTCAACACCGCCATCGACGGCGTCGCCTCCGACCCGCAGGCGGTTCTGGAAGATGTCCTGCGCTTCGCCTCGTCCGATCTGCTCTGCTACCGCGCCGACGGCCCGCAGGGCCTGGTCGATCGCCAGAACGAGCTTTGGGATCCTGTGCTGGACTGGGCACGCAGTCGCCTCGGCGCGCGCTTCAATCTTGCCGAAGGCGTCATCCATGTCGAGCAACCGCGCGAGGCGATCGCCGTTCTCGGCGCGCATCTTGGCCAGCGTTCCGAGCCGATGCGGCTTGCTGCGATCCATGTCATGACCGCGCTGACCGGTTCGGCGCTGCTGGCACTTGCCGTCGATTTCGGCGAACTCGACGGCGAGGAAGCGTGGGCCGCCGGCCATGTCGACGAAGACTGGCAGATCGAGCATTGGGGCCAGGATGCCGAGGCCGAGGCTCGCCGCTCGGCCCGCAGGCGCGACATGATGGCCGCGGTCAGCCTGCTCGAGGCGCTGCAGGGCTGAGCATCGCGCCGCTTTCGCAGTGCACCTAATACCAAAGTCATAATCCCATCGTCGCGGTGCCTTTCGCCCGCCCTTTCTGTCATTTTTTCCTTCGTTGGCTGCGTTTTTGAGTCCGGGTTCGGAGGAGCGCGAACAGTGACACGCAGCCTTCGAGGACAGACGGGATCTCACGAGAGGATAATTCAAATGGCAATGGCTTCGACCGCCGGCGGGACCAGCCGCGGCATGACGCGGGAGGAGAAGAAAGTCATCTTCGCCTCTTCGCTCGGCACCGTTTTCGAATGGTACGATTTCTATCTCTACGGCTCGCTTGCCGCCTTCATCGGCACGACGTTTTTCAGCCCGACGATCCCGGAGGCGACGCGTAACATTTTCGCGCTGCTCGCCTTTGCCGCCGGCTTCCTCGTCCGCCCGTTCGGCGCGCTGCTTTTCGGCCGCATCGGCGATCTCGTCGGCCGCAAATACACCTTCCTCGTCACCATGACGATCATGGGCCTGTCGACCTTCCTGGTCGGCTTGCTGCCTGGCTACGCAACATTGGGCATTCTGGCTCCGATAATCCTGATCGGGCTGCGCATGCTGCAGGGCCTGGCACTCGGCGGCGAATATGGCGGTGCCGCGACCTATGTCGCCGAGCACGCGCCCGATGACCGTCGCGGCTTCTACACATCCTGGATCCAGACGACGGCGACGCTCGGCCTGTTCCTGTCGCTGATCGTCATCCTGATCGTCCAGGGATCGCTCAGCAAGGAGACCTATGCTGCCTGGGGCTGGCGCATTCCCTTCATCGTCTCCTTCCTGCTGCTTGCCGTTTCGATCTGGATCCGGTTGTCGCTCGCGGAATCGCCGACCTTCCAACGCATGAAGGACGAGGGCAAGGGTTCCAAGGCGCCTCTGACGGAAGCCTTCGGTCAGTGGAAGAACGCCAAGATCGCGCTGCTGGCGCTGCTCGGCCTCACCGCAGGCCAGGCTGTGATCTGGTACAACGGCCAGTTCTACGCGCTGTTCTTCCTTACGAACGTGCTCAAGGTCGACGCACAGTCGGTCAACATCATGATCGCCATTGCGTTGGCGGTCGGCTCTATCTTCTTCGTCGTGTTCGGCTGGCTGTCCGACAAGATCGGCCGCAAGCCGATCATCATGGCGGGCCTCGCGCTCGGCATCGTCTGCACCTTCCCGCTGTTCAAGGCGCTGACCTGGGCCGCCAATCCGGCTTTGGCCACCGCCCAGCAGAACACCCGCGCGACGGTGACGGCCGCACCCGGCGACTGCAAGTTCCAGTTCAATCCGGTCGGCACGGCGAAGTTCACGACATCCTGCGACATAGCAACTTCGTTCCTGACCAAGAACTCGGTGCCTTACGATGTCGTCACGACGGCGGCACCTGGCACTGCGGCCACGGTTAAGATCGGCAATGAGACGGTCGACTCCTATGACGCCGTCGCCGCCGGCGACCAGGCCAAGGCCAAGGATGCGGTCTTCGTCAAGGCCGTGAACATGTCGCTGCGGGACGGCGGGTATCCGCTCAAGCGCGCGGCGATCAAGGTTCCGGACCAGAAACTCGACGCCTTCATCGCGGCCAATCCGGAACTGAAGCTCGATGCCGCAACCATCCGCGGCGGCGAGAAGACAACGGTTCCGGCCGACAAGGCGGTCACCGACAAGTTGCTGACCAAGGATGAGGCTGCCGGCGCGCCGGAAGTCACCGTCTACAACATCCCGGGCGGTGGCCCCTTCGCCATGGTAGCCGACCCGGCAGCCGTCAACTGGCCGTTGACGATCGGCATCCTCTTCATCCTGGTGCTGTTCGTGACCATGGTCTACGGGCCGATCGCGGCGATCCTGGTCGAGATGTTCCCGACCCGCATCCGCTACACCGGCATGTCGCTGCCCTACCACATCGGCAACGGCTGGTTCGGCGGCCTGCTGCCGGCGACGGTGTTCGCGCTCAGCGCCTATAAAGGCGATATCTATTATGGCCTCTGGTACCCGGTGATCATTGCGGCAATGTCGCTCGTCATCGGCATGATCTTCGTCAAAGATACGCTCGGTACCGACTTGCACGCTAAGCAGTAGCCGATCGATCTTCTGCAAACGAAAAGCCCGGCGTGAGCGATCACGCCGGGCTTTTTCGTGCTGAACTGGAAGAAGCGGTCAGCTCTTGCGCTGCCGGTTCTCTTCCTCGATCGCCGCCTCGTGGTACCAGCCGTCGAAATCCGCGTGCTCACCGCGAAGCGCTGCAAGTTCTGCCGCGAATTTGGCCTTGGCGCCTAAATTTGAGGCAGACTTGCGTGCTGCAAGCGGGAACATCAGGATTTTTGCCGACGGACGCGATGGCGTGACTTGCATTGCCGGTCCCCTTGTCTTTTCAGGAGCGTACCGATTCACCTTTTCATCAAGATAGGTCCTGCGATTCCTTTAGGCAATATGCCTACGGAAAGATCATTTTATGCTTATTATTTGAGCAACATCGGCGCCTGAGCGATCCGGACGCACTGCTGAGGCGGCTCAGCAAAATCAACGCCTTGCCCTGACCATTTTGCCGCACCCCGCAAGAGCCGAGTGGCATACGACTTGCTTTTTAACCATCGGCAGGCCGGCTCGGTCCGGCCATGCGTTGATGCCGCCCACTTGCGGTGTCCTAGCAACGAGAGGCACTGGAATGACCAAGTACAAGCTCGAGTATATCTGGCTCGACGGCTACACCCCGACCCCCAATCTGCGCGGCAAGACCCAGATCAAGGAGTTTGCCGAGTTCCCGACGCTCGAGCAGTTGCCGCTGTGGGGCTTCGATGGTTCCTCCACCAACCAGGCCGAGGGCCGCAGCTCCGACTGCGTGCTGAAGCCGGTTGCGCTTTACCCGGACCCGGCCCGCACCGACGGCGCTCTGGTCATGTGCGAAGTCATGATGCCCGACGGCGTCACCCCGCATGCAACGAACAGCCGCGCCACCATCCTCGACGACGAAGGTGCCTGGTTCGGCTTCGAGCAGGAATATTTCTTCTACAAGGACGGCCGTCCGCTCGGCTTCCCCGAGAGCGGCTACCCGGCGCCGCAGGGCCCGTACTACACCGGCGTCGGCTACAAGAATGTCGGCGACGTCGCGCGCCAGATCGTCGAGGAGCACCTCGACCTCTGCCTCGCCGCCGGCATCAACCACGAAGGCATCAATGCCGAAGTTGCGAAGGGCCAGTGGGAATTCCAGATTTTCGGCAAGGGCTCCAAGAAGGCCGCCGACCAGATGTGGATGGCGCGTTACCTGTTGCTGCGCCTGACCGAAAAATATGGCATCGACATCGAGTTCCATTGCAAGCCGCTCGGCGACACCGACTGGAATGGCTCGGGCATGCATTGCAACTTCTCGACGAGCTACATGCGCGACGTCGGCGGCAAGGCCTATTTCGAAGCGCTGATGGCTCAATTCGACAAGAACCTGATGGACCACATCGCCGTCTACGGCCCGGATAACGACAAGCGCCTGACCGGCAAGCACGAGACCGCGCCGTGGAACAAGTTCTCCTACGGCGTCGCCGACCGCGGCGCTTCGATCCGCGTGCCACACTCCTTCGTCAAGAACGACTACAAGGGCTACCTGGAAGACCGCCGCCCGAACTCGCAGGGCGACCCCTACCAGATCGCCTCGCAGGTGCTGAAGACGATCTCTGAGGTCGCGACCGGCGCGAAGGTTTCGGCTGCCGCCTGATTCCTCGACGTTCAGGCCTCGCCAGCGCCTGAATGAGCTTCGATCGCGGAAAACTCAGGCGTCTCTGAACTGATCCCGTAAAGTTGGGCGGTTCATCGAGCTGGTGGATTTAAGGGCTGGGCCCTGCATTGCGCAGGGGCCAGCCCTTTCAGTTTCAGTTTGATGCGGCGATGTTTCGCTCGATCAGTCCTGGTTCGCCTTGACCTTGACGCCGAGCGTCTTGGGCAGGTCGAGCGGGTTGGACATGGCGCCGGCCATGATCAGCGCGAACGGCACCGACGACGGCGGCTCTGCCGAGATTTCCAGGCTCTTCGGATCGTCGAGGAAGGTGTTGACGGCCGACGAGACTTCCGCCGTCAATTCGGGATTGTTGAGCTGAGCCATGCCGAACGGCACGATCGCCTTGGCCTGATTGGCGACGTCCTTACCCGACATGCCCTGCTGCTTGCCGACATAGTCCAGCACCTTGCCGGTGAGCGAATCGTCCTCGAAGCGCACCGAGGCGCCGTTGAACGAAAGCTGCTGCATCAGGCCGAGCATGGCCATGCCCTGCGCCGATTTGTCGGCGCCTTCCGGCTGCGAGGCGAGTTGCTTCTGCATGGCCTGCATCGACTTGATGAAGTCGACCGTGTAGCCGCCGAGGTCAAAGGTCATGCCGAGCGTGCCGGCATTCTCGACCGAGATATCATATTTCGACAACTCCATCTTGCCGTCGCTCGGCTGCCAGGTGCCTGCCATGTCGATGTTGCCAGAAATGTTCTGGTAGCCGAGCGCCTCGATCGCTTCCTTCGACTTGGGGTCGTCGACCAGCGACAGGTCGGCGGTGAACTTTTCGGTGTTGGCGGTGAAGTCCATCGCCTTGCCGTCGGCCGGCGGGGTGATCTGGACGGCAAGCCCGTCCATCGCGAAGGCCGTCTTGTCGCCGACCTTGACCGTCATGTTGGAGAGCTCTGCCGACTTGTACATCATCAGCGAACCGAGCGGGTCGGTGCTGGCTTCGGCCGGAACCTTCATGTCATGGATGACCACCGGGCTGAGGTTGAGCGTCACGCCGTCCTTGCTGTGTTCGAAAGGCGAGGTCGAGACGGTGGCGATCTCGTAGCCGCCATTGGCTTCGGTGACCCCTTCCAGCTTCACGTCGCCGATCGGCAGCGCTTCCTTGTCGGCCGCCGGCTTGATGGAGACACCCTGCAGCACGGCATTCGAATCGTCGCCGGAGACGCCGGTCCAGGAAATGTCGACGCCCTGGGCGGCAAGGGCTGCCTTGATACGCTCGGCCACCGCCGGATCGGCGGCGAAGGCCGCGTTGAGCGGCAGCGTCAGCAGAAAGGTCGAAAAGGCCAGCTTCTTGAGCGTTGAGCGTTGGATTGTCATGGCGAGTTCCCTGTCCTGATTTGCTCTGATGAAAATTGTTTTGAAACCTGCTGCTCCATCACCATTCCGTGACGAACGGGACGGGAAAAAGGCATATCCCGGCACATTTGTCGAAAATGGCGATGAAAAGCAAACGCCGGTCGGCAGCCATTGCCCGATGCGGTGAATTTGTCATGAAGACCGCGGCTTCCCTCCGCCAGCGCGTTGCAAGCCAGATAGAGGCCGCGCGTAACGGATTGATGTTGGCCGGCGTCATGATGCCGCCCCAAGCCTGTTGCAGATCGGGCGGCAAATTGCAGCCGCGATCCCGCCGCTTCCGTGAAATCCTTCACACGGCCGGTTGCGGCCGCGACGAATGCGCCGGTGTTCACGCAGCGCTTGCCGCGAATCACCCGCTCGGCTAGTCCAAATCCATGGGAAAAAGGCTTTTGCCGCCCGATGACAATGGCGGCGGCGACAAAATCGAACCGGTCGATCTGAAAGAAGCGCTCGAAAGGCGTTATCTCGCTTACGCGCTGTCGACCATCATGCACCGGGCACTGCCGGATGTGCGCGACGGACTGAAGCCGGTCCATCGCCGCATCATGCATGCCATGCGGCTGTTGCGGCTGAACCCCGACCAGGGCTTTGCCAAATGCGCCCGCATCGTCGGCGACGTGATGGGCAAGTTCCACCCGCATGGCGACCAGTCGATCTACGACGCCTTGGTGCGCCTCGCGCAGGACTTCTCGATGCGCTACCCGCTGGTCGACGGACAGGGCAATTTCGGCAACATCGACGGCGATAACGCTGCCGCCATGCGCTACACCGAAGCGCGCATGACCGAGGTGGCGAGCGAACTGCTTGCCGGCATCACCGAGGACGCGGTCGACTTCCGGCCGACCTACAATGAAGAGGACGAGGAGCCGTCCGTTCTCCCCGGCGCCTTCCCGAACCTGCTCGCCAACGGCTCCTCCGGCATCGCGGTCGGCATGGCCACGTCCATCCCGCCGCACAACGCCGCCGAGCTTTGCGACGCAGCGCTTCATCTGATCGAGCATCCGGAAGCGCCGGTGGCGAAGCTGATGGATTTCGTCCAGGGGCCGGATTTCCCGACCGGCGGCATCATCGTCGACAGCCGCGCCTCGATCCTCGAAGCCTATGAGACGGGCCGCGGCGGTTTCCGCGTACGCTCGAAATGGGGACAGGAAGACCAGGGCAGGGGCACCTGGAGCATCGTCATCACCGAGATCCCTTACGGCGTGCAGAAGGCCAGGCTGATCGAGAAGATTGCCGAGCTTTTGATGGCGCGCAAGCTGCCGCTGCTCGAAGACGTCCGCGACGAGAGCGCCGAGGACATCCGCGTCGTGCTGGTGCCGAAAAGCCGTACCGTCGATCCCGGACTGCTGATGGAATCGCTGTTCAAGCTCACCGAGCTCGAAAGCCGCTTCCCGCTCAACATGAACGTTCTGTCGCGCGGCAAGGTGCCGAACGTCCTGTCGCTGAAAGGCGTGCTGAAGGAATGGCTCGACCACCGCCGCGACGTGCTGATCCGCCGCTCGAAATACCGTCTCGGCGAGATCGAGAAGCGGCTCGAAATCCTCGCCGGCTACCTGATCGCCTATCTCAACATCGACGAGGTGATCAGGATCATCCGCGAGGAGGATGAGCCCAAGCAGATGATGATGGCCCGCTGGTCGCTCACCGACAACCAGGCCGAAGCCATTCTCAACATGCGCCTGCGCGCTTTGCGCAAGCTTGAAGAGATCGAGATCCGCAAGGAATATGACGGTCTTACCGAGGAGAAGAAGCAGATCGAAGCCCTGCTGGCGTCCGACGCCAAGCAATGGTCGACGATCCGCTGGGAAGTCACCAAGGTTCGCGACCAGTTCGGTCCTGAGACCGAGCTCGGCAAGCGCCGCACCCAGTTCGCCGATGCGCCCGAGCATGACCTGACCGACATCGCGCATGCGATGATCGAGCGTGAACCGGTCACCGTGGTGGTGTCGGAAAAGGGCTGGCTGCGCGCCATGAAGGGCCACCTGACCGACCATTCGCAGCTCACCTTCAAGGAGGGCGACAGCCTGAAGCTTGCCTTCCATGCCCAGACCACGGACAAGATACTGGTCTTCACCACCGGCGGCAAGTTCTACACGATCGGCGCCGACCGGCTGCCGGGCGGGCGCGGCCACGGCGAGCCGATCCGCATCATCGTCGACATGGAAAACGACCAGGACATCGTCACCGCCTTCGTCCACGACCCGAAGCGCAAGCTGCTGCTCGTGTCCTACGACGCCAACGGCTTTGTCGTCTCCGAGGAGGAGGTCGTCGCCAACACCCGCAAGGGCAAGCAGGTGATGAACGTCAAGGCGCCGGACGAGGCCAAGCGCTGCATTCCGGTCTCGGGCGACCATCTCGCCATCGTCGGCGAGAACCGCAAGATGCTTGTCTTCCCGCTTGCCGAAATCCCGGAAATGGCGCGCGGCAAGGGCGTGCGCCTGCAGAAATACAAGGACGGCGGCGTGCTGGACCTGAAGGCTTTCACGCTCGCGACCGGGCTCTCCTGGCAGGATTCGGCCGACCGCACCTTCGTCAAATCGCGTGAGGAACTGGCCGAGTGGATCGGGGCGCGGGCGGCCACCGGCCGCATGGTGCCGAAGGGTTTCCCACGGACCGGCAAGTTCGGGTAGGCAGAAGCTGCTGATCTCTCCACAGGGGGACGGTCAAGAGGCGCTATCCCTGCGAAGGCGTAAACCGCGCCACCAGCGTGTGGCTCTCCGCCGGGTAGATGATGCGCACATGCGTCACCGGGTGCTCGGCGCTCCAGGTGCGGCGCTCGACCACCAGGCAGGGCGCGCCGGGATCGATATCGAGCGTATCGGCGATGGTATCGTCGGCGGCCATGGCACGGATGCGGTGCTCGGCTTCGCTCCAAGGTACGCGGCCGATCAGCCACGGGCCGGGGGCGATTTCCAGGAATTCCTCCTCGGCAGCCTCGGGCACCGCTGAAAGGTTGATCAGCCGTTGCTCGAGCGCGAACGGCCGTTCGCCGGCAAAATGCAGGCCTTCCAGCGCAAGCACTGGACCCGGTGCGGAGAGACCGAGCAGCGCCCGATCGTCGGCAACGCTGCGCCGCTTCAGGCGCTCCAGCCGCTCATAACGATAGGGCAGGCCGAGCGCCTCGACCTCGATCCTGATATCATGGAGTTCCAGCACGGCTGCCTGCGACTGCGGCTGGCGCACGAAGCTGCCCGAACGGCGACGGCGCTCGATCAACCCCGCCTTGGCCAGTTGCGACAGTGCCTTGTTTACCGTCATGCGCGAGCAACCATAGTGAGCTGTCAGCTCGTGCTCGAAGGGAATGCGATGTCCCGGCGCCCAGGCTCCTGACAGGATCTTTTCGCGGATGTCGGACAGGATACGCTGATGCAGCGAGATGCTCTCGCTGCCCTCGATATCATCTGCCTCGACAAGGCTCATCGGATGATCCTGTTCAGTCTTGCGACAAGGCGGTCATGACTTTGCGGAACTTCTCGGCGATCGCCTCGCGCTTGGCATGTCTGCCGCCGCTGACCTGCTTCTTGCCATGCACCCAGACGCAATCGACCTTGCTGCCATTGGCGAAAATCCAGGCATCGAGGATCGCGTCGCCCGCCTTGCCGGCCAGCGATGGATGGTTTTGGTCGAGCGAAACGAAATCGGCTGGACCGCCGGCGGCAATTTGCGACGGTCCGGAGCCGAGCGCCTGGCTGCCGCCGTCGAGCGAAGCGTCAAACAGCGCGCATCCAGTAGAGCCGCCGGCGCGGGCCAGCACGTTGCGGGCGCGGTGGGCTAGGCGCTGCGAATATTCGAGCTGCCGAAGCTCGTCCGGCAGGCCGATCAGCACATTCGAATCGGAGCCGACCCCGAAGCGGCCGCCATGCTCGACGAACAGCGGGGCCGCGAAGGTGCCGTCGCCGAGATTGGCCTCGGTGATCGGGCAGAGCCCGGCGATCGCGCCGCTCTTTGCCATGCCGATGGTTTCGGCCTCGGTCATATGCGTGGCGTGGATTAGGCACCAGCTTTTGTCCACCGCGGCGTTCGAGAGCAGGAACTCGACCGGACGTTTGCCCGACCAGGCGATACAGTCTTCGACTTCCTTCATTTGTTCGGCGACATGGATATGGATCGGCCCGTTCGGCGCCATCGCCGCGACGGCATTAAGCTCGTCCGGCGTCGCGGCGCGCAGGCTATGCGGCGCGACGCCGACGACAGGCTGCCCCAGCGAACGAACGCCTTCGCGACACTTTTCAAGTAGGCGCCCGAAGCGGTCGACATCATTGACGAATCGCCGCTGGCCTTCACTCGGCGCGGCGCCGCCGAAGGACGAATGGGCATAGAAAACCGGCAGCAGCGTCAGGCCGATGCCGGTGTCGGCGGCGGCCGCGGCGATCCGCTCCGCCATCTCGGCGATATTGGCATAGGGCTGCCCGTCGCGGTCGTGATGCAGATAGTGGAACTCGCCGACGCGCGAGAAGCCGGCTTCCAGCATTTCGACATAAAGCTGCGCCGCGACCGCCTCGACCTGGTCTGGCGTCATCGACAGCGCGAAGCGGTACATCACCTCGCGCCAGCTCCAAAAACTGTCGGACGAAGGACCGCGCAGTTCGGCCAGCCCCGCCATACCGCGCTGGAAGGCGTGGCTGTGCAGATTGGGCATGCCGGGCAGGACAATGCCATGGCGTTCGTCGCCGGCCTGCGCGGACGCGCCGGCCTTCACCGCGGAGATGCGGTCGCCGTCGAAAGCGATCCTCACATTGCCTTGCCAGCCCCCGGGCAGCAGCGCCTGTTCCGCAAAGATCGCCGTCACTTGGCCCTCCAAATCCCGATGCGTGAGCGACGATATCACTTGCGTCGCGTCTCAATATGTATATACATAATCGCCATCCTTTCAAATGGAAAAAATGATGGGTGGAGCAAACGGGAAGAGCGGCCTTCGGGTCTGGCGCAATGCACGCCTGGCGACCATGGCCGATGGCGCGACCGGTCTCGGCATCGTCGACAAAGGCGCGGTCGCATCGCGTGACGGGCTCATCGTCTATGCCGGTCCTGAGGCCGATATGCCGGCTTTGGCGGGGCAAGGCGCCGAGACGGTCGATTGCGTGGGACGCTGGGTCACGCCTGGCCTGATCGATTGCCACACTCATCTTGTCTATGCCGGCAACAGGGCCAACGAGTTCGAGATGCGGCTGGCCGGCGCCACCTATGAAGAAGTGGCGCGCGCAGGGGGTGGCATCGTCTCCTCGGTCAAGTCGCTGCGCGCCGCGAGCGAAGACGAGCTCGTCGCCCAGACCCTGCCGCGTCTCGATGCGCTGATGGCCGAAGGTGTCACCACCGTCGAGGTCAAGTCAGGCTACGGCCTCGATGCCGACAATGAGAAGAAGTCGCTGCGCGCCGCCCGCCGTCTTGGCGATGAGCGCCCCGTCACCGTCCGCACTACCTGTCTGGCCGCCCATGCGCTGCCGCCAGAAGCCAAGGGCGACAAGGATGCCTTCATCGATCTCGTCGCCGGCACCATCCTGCCGGAAGTCGCCGCCGAAAAGCTCGCCGATGCCGTCGACGGTTTCTGCGAGGGCATCGCCTTCTCGCCGGAACAGATGGCGCGCGTCTTCGACAAAGCGAAGGCGCTTGGATTGCCGGTGAAGTTGCATGCCGACCAGCTTTCCAACCTGCATGGCGCCGCACTTGCGGCTCGCTATGGCGCATTGTCGGCCGACCATCTCGAATATACGGACGAGGAGGGCGCCGCGGCGATGGCCAAGGCCGGCACCGTGGCGACGATTCTGCCTGGCGCCTACTACTTCATCCGCGAGACGAAGAAGCCGCCGGTCGACCTGTTTCGCCGCCACGGCGTGAAGATGGCGGTCGCCACCGACAGCAATCCCGGCACCTCGCCGCTCACCTCGCTGCTGCTCACCATGAATATGGCCGCGACGCTGTTCGGCATGACCGTCGACGAATGCCTTGCCGGCGTCACCCGCGAGGCCGCGCGTGCGCTGGGCCTGCTCGACAAGACCGGAACGCTGGAGGCCGGTAAATCGGCCGATCTCGCCATCTGGGACATCGAGCGCCCGGCTGAACTCGTTTATCGCATGGGCTTCAACCCGCTCCATGCCCGCATCTGGAGAGGACAATGACGGAACTTACCCTGACGCCCGGCAACGCGACGCTTGCCGACTGGCGCGCCATCTATCGCGGAGCCGCGCTGAAGCTCGACGATGCCTGCCGGCCGAAGATCAAGGCCAGCGCCGAAGCGGTTGCCCGCATCGTCGCCAAGGGCGAGCCGGTCTATGGCATCAACACCGGCTTCGGTAAGCTCGCCAGCGTCCGCATTCCGGCTGACGATCTCGAAACGCTCCAGCGCAATATCGTGCTCTCGCATGCCGCCGGCGTCGGCGAGCCGATGCCCGTCGCCGTGGTGCGGCTGATGATGGCGCTGAAGCTCGCCAGCCTTGCCCAGGGCGCCTCCGGCGTGCGCGCCGGGACCATCGAATTGCTGGAGGGGATGCTCGCCAACGACGTTATTCCAGTCGTGCCGGCGCAAGGCTCGGTCGGCGCTTCGGGCGACCTTGCGCCGCTTTCGCACATGACGGCGGTCATGATCGGCGTCGGCGAATGTTTTACCCCGCATGGCCGCTTCCCGGCTAAGGTGGCTTTCGTTTCGCACGGGCTGGAGCCGGTGACGCTCGGCGCCAAGGAAGGCCTGGCGATGCTCAACGGCACGCAGTTCTCGACCGCTTTCGCGCTCGCCGGCCTGTTCGAGGCCGAGACGCTTTACCAGTCGGCGCTGGTCGCCGGCGCGCTGTCGACCGACGCCGCCAAGGGCTCGGATGCGCCCTTCGATCCGCGTATTCATCTGCTGCGCAAGCATCGCGGCCAGATCGAAACGGCGGACGCGCTGCGCAATCTGATGGCCGGCAGCGCCATCCGTGAATCGCACCGCGTCGGCGACGAGCGCGTGCAGGACCCATATTGCCTGCGTTGCCAGCCGCAAGTGATGGGCGCGGCACTCGACGTGCTGCGCAAGGCCGCCGACACGCTTCAGAGCGAGGCCAATGGCGTCACCGACAATCCGCTGATTTTCGCCGAGGACGATACCGCGCTATCGGGCGGCAATTTCCACGCCGAGCCGGTGGCCTTCGCCGCCGACATGATCGCGCTTGCCGTGTGCGAGATCGGCTCGCTGTCGGAGCGGCGCATCGCTATGCTGGTCGATCCGGCGCTGTCCGGCATGCCGGCCTTTCTGACGCCGAAGCCGGGTCTGAACTCCGGCTTCATGATCCCGCAGGTGACGGCGGCCGCCCTTGTTTCGGAAAACAAGCAGAAGGCCTATCCGGCGAGCGTCGATTCGATCCCTACCTCGGCCAATCAGGAAGACCATGTCTCGATGGCCGCACACGGCGCGCGCCGGTTGCTCGGCATGATCGAGAACGCGACAGCGGTCATTGGCATCGAGTTGCTGGCGGCCGCCCAGGGTTGCGATTTCCACGCGCCGCTCGCTTCGAGCGAAGCGCTGGAAGCGGTGCGTAAGCTGGTCCGGGCCGAGGTGCCGCATCTCGACAACGACCGGCATTTCCATCCCGACATGGAAAAGGCGATCGCCCTGGTCCGCAGCGGCGCCACCGTGAAGGCGGCGGGTGCGGTGAAGCTCCCGGGGATCGCGTGGTGAGAACGCCAATCGCCACAGGTCGAGTTCTGTCGCGTCCCCCTCTGTCCTGCCGGACATCTCCCCCTCAAGGGGGGAGATCAGCAGCTTCTCTGGCACCGTTCTTCCTGCAACGCTGGCGATTGGCGAAAGCCGCCGCGACGGCCAATCTCCCCCCAAGAGGGGGAGATGCCCGGCAGGGCAGAGGGGGGCGCCTTAGAGCTCCAGCGCAGGCAGGTCTCTCATGACCTCGCCGAACTGGCTCACCATCACCCAAGGCACCGCGCCGCTGCTGGTCTCGATCCCGCACACCGGCATCGACCTTGCCGGCCTCGACAGCCGGCTGGTCTCGACTTGGCTCGGGCGCCGCGACTGCGACTGGTGGATCGACAAGCTTTATGATTTCGCCACCGAGCTTGGCGCGACTATCGTGCACACCGCCATTTCGCGCACCGTCATCGACGTCAATCGCGACCCGTCGGGCGTCTCGCTCTATCCCGGCCAAGCGACGACCACCCTTTGCCCGACCGACACGTTCGACGGCGATCCGCTCTATCGCATGGGCGACGAGCCGACGCCGGCCGAAATTGACCAGCGCCGCGAGACCTATTTCGTGCCTTACCATGCTGCCTTGCGGGCCGAGATCGACCGGCTGCGCGGCATGCACGAGAACATTGTTCTCTACGATTGCCATTCGATCCGTTCGGTGCTGCCGCGGCTGTTCGAAGGCACGCTGCCGGTCTTCAATCTAGGCACCAATGAAGGCAAGAGCACCGATCCGGTGCTGCAGCAAAAGGTGGCCGCCATTCTTGGCGCGACCGGCGAGACCTGGGTGGTCAACGGCCGTTTCAAGGGCGGTTGGATCACCCGCAGCTTCGGCCAGCCCCAGAACGGCGTCCACGCGCTGCAGATGGAGATCTCCAACCGCGGCTACATGCGCGAGCCGGCCGAGAAGGGTTCGCCCGGGAACTGGCCGGTGCCTTATGACGCGACCTATGCCGCGCCGATCCGCGCCACGCTGAAAACCATCCTCGAAACCGCCATTGAATGGGCCGGGCGCTGACGCGCCGCCTTACTCGAAAGGGACAATGATGAACGATCCCCGCCACAACATTCGTGAAGTGCGCGCCCCCCGTGGCGACAAGCTCAACGCCCGCTATTGGACGACCGAGGCGCCGCTGCGCATGCTGATGAATAACCTCGATCCGGAGGTCGCCGAGAACCCGAACGAGCTCGTTGTCTATGGCGGCATCGGCCGGGCGGCGCGCACCTGGAATGATTTCGACCGCATCGTCGCTTCGCTGAAGACGCTCGGCGAGGACGAAACGCTGCTGGTACAGTCCGGCAAGCCGGTCGGCGTTTTCAAAACCCACGCCAATGCCCCGCGCGTGCTCATCGCCAACTCCAACATCGTGCCGCACTGGGCGACCTGGGAGAAATTCAACGAGCTCGATAGGAAGGGCCTGATGATGTACGGCCAGATGACGGCCGGCTCCTGGATCTATATCGGCACGCAAGGCATCGTGCAGGGCACCTACGAGACGTTCGTGGAGGCCGGCCGCCAGCACTACAACGGCAACCTCAAGGGCAAGTGGATCCTGACCGGCGGCCTCGGCGGCATGGGCGGCGCCCAGCCTCTGGCCGCCGTCATGGCCGGCGCTTCCTGCCTTGCCGTCGAATGCAACCCGGACTCGATCGATTTTCGCCTGCGCACCCGCTATCTCGACGAGAAGGCCGGGACGCTCGACGAGGCGATGGAAATGATTGAGCGCTGGACCAAGGCCGGCGAGGCGAAGTCGGTCGGCCTGCTCGGCAACGCGGCCGAGATCGTGCCGGAAATGTTCAGGCGCGGCATCCGTCCCGACATGGTCACCGACCAGACCTCGGCGCATGACCCGATCAACGGCTATCTGCCCAAGGGCTGGACGATGGCCGAATGGCGCGAGAAGCGCACATCGGATCCGAAGGCCGTCGAGAAGGCCGCCCGCGCTTCGATGCGCGAGCATGTCGAGGCGATGGTGGCGTTCTGGAACGCCGGCGTGCCGACGCTCGACTACGGCAACAACATCCGCCAGGTCGCCAAGGACGAGGGCTTCGAGAACGCCTTCGCCTTCCCGGGTTTCGTGCCGGCCTATATCCGGCCATTGTTCTGCCGCGGCATCGGGCCGTTCCGCTGGGCGGCGCTCTCGGGCGATCCGGAAGATATCTACAAGACCGACGCCAAGGTGCGCGAACTCACTCCTGGCAACACGCATCTGCACAACTGGCTCGACATGGCGCGCGAGCGCATCTCGTTCCAGGGCCTGCCGGCGCGCATCTGCTGGGTCGGCCTCGGCGACCGCCACCGGCTCGGCCTCGCCTTCAACGAGATGGTGGCCAAGGGCGAGCTCAAGGCGCCCGTCGTCATCGGTCGCGACCATCTCGATTCCGGCTCGGTCGCCTCGCCGAACCGCGAGACCGAAGCGATGAAGGATGGCTCCGACGCCATTTCCGACTGGCCGCTGCTCAACGCGCTGCTCAATACGGCGTCGGGCGCCACCTGGGTGTCGCTGCACCATGGCGGCGGCGTCGGCATGGGCTTCTCACAACATGCAGGCATGGTGATCGTCGCCGACGGTACGGTTGATGCTGCCAGGCGCCTGGAGCGCGTGTTGTGGAACGACCCGGCAACCGGCGTCATGCGCCATGCCGATGCCGGTTACGACATCGCAATCGACTGCGCGAAAGAGCACCAGCTCAACCTGCCGGGCATCCTGGGTTAAAAAGATGCAGATCCTCCGTGCCGCCGGCTACCGGGTCATGCCGTGGAAGAATGGCGGCGGCACGACCACTGAAATCGCTGTCTCGCCGGACGGCGCCGGGCTCGACGATTTCGACTGGCGCATCTCGATGGCCCGCGTCGAGACCAGCGGGCCATTCTCCAGTTTCGCCGGCATCGACCGCACGTTGTCGGTGCTGGAAGGCGAGGGGATCATGCTCGACATCGCCGGCCAGCCGGCGGCGCGGCTGACCGCGGCTTCGGCGCCGCTCGCCTTTCCGGGCGACGTACCGACCAGTGCCGCGCTTATCAATGGTCCGATCACCGATCTCAACGTAATGACCCGCCGCGGCCGCATGATGCATAAGGTCGAGCGCCGGCCGCTCTCCGGCGAGATTCGCCTTAAGCCGAACGCCGACACGACGCTCGTTCTTGCCGTCGACGACGGCGTCACACTCTTCACGCACGATTCGTCGAACCTCGGACCGCTCGACACGCTGATCCTCGACCGTGACAGCCCGGAATTGCGGCTTCAGCCCAAGGGGCAGGGCCTGCTTTTCGTGATCGACCTCCTCCGGGTCGTCGGCAACCATTAACGGCTGTTGCCAAACATGATCGCGGTGCAGGCGAATTATCGCCCGGCCCCTTGCATGTATCACGAAAAAGCCTGAATCCTTGCCCTGATCCAACCGGGGGCGGAGAGCGAGGGGCGTTCGCCCACGAGCTGTCGAAAGGGCACGCCCCTGTCGTGGTGCGCAGAACAAACTTTCGGCAAACCAGTCATGCAACCAATTGCAATTGGACCGGTTTTAGGGGCATTGCCGTGGCGGTGACGCCGCATTGCGCCCCGCCTTACGGAATTTTCAATGAACATTCAGACGAACCCCAACAAGATCGAACAGACAAGCGCCGGCTTCCCGGCCGCGACTGAAGCGCCGATACGCTCCAATTTCCTGCCTGAGGACCGCCTGCGCGCCTTGGGCGTTGCGCTCGCCAGGGGCGAGGTCAAGGAACTGTTCGGCTTGGCGCCGTTCGAATTCCAGGCCCGCATCCGCGACAGCGCCAAGAAGATCCTCGAAGTTTACCGCTCGACCAATGCCGCCCAGGCAAAGGGCGAAACCATCACGCCGGCCGCGCAGTGGCTGCTCGACAACAATTACCTGGTCGAGGAGACCATCTTCCAGGTCAAGCGCGACCTGCCGCGCCGCTTCTACCGGCAACTGCCGACGCTCACGCTTGGCGACGGCACGGCGCTGCCGCGCGCGTTCGTTGTCGCCTGGAGCTATGTCGAGCATTCCGACAGCTCCGTCTCGGCCAACATGTTCAAGGCGATCGTCGAGGGCTTCCAGTCGGTCGAGCCGATGAAGATCGGCGAGCTCTGGGCGCTGCCGTCGCTGCTGCGCTTCGTGCTGATCGAGAACCTGCGCCGCATTGCCGTGCGCGTCGAGCGCACCAGGCAGATGCGCCACGTCGCCAACGAGGTCGCCGACCGGGTGCTGGCGACCGACGACAATGCCGACCGCACAAGAATCCTGTCGACCTATAGCGCGCACGCGCAGGACACCACGTTCGCCACCCAACTGCTCTATCGCCTGCGCGACGGGTCGCAGAATGCCGGTAGGGCACTGGAATGGCTGGAAAGCGAACTCGAAAAGACCGGTTCCGATGCCGAGGAGATCATCATCTCCGAGCATCAGACGCTCTCCAGCGGCAACGTCACCACCGGCAACATCATCCGCGGCCTGCGCCTCATCAACGACGTCGACTGGACGGTTTGGTTCGAGGGCGTCAGCCGCATCGATACGCTGCTGCGCCAGAAGACCGATTTCGCCGCGCTCGACTTCTTCTCGCGCGACCAGTACCGCACCGCGATCGAGCAGCTGGCGCGCCGCTCCGACCTCTCCGAATACCGAGTGGCCGAAAAAGCGATCGAACTCGCCGGACACACGCCCGGCGTCACCGATGCGTCCGGTGTGCCCGAAACCGCGGATCCCGCCGTGCATACCGATGTCGGCTTCTTCCTGGTCGGGCCACGTCGGCAGGAACTGGAAAAGGCGATCGGCTACCGGCCACCTTTCTATGTCACCTTCAAGCGCGGCTTTGCCAGCGCCGGCTGGCTGGGCATTGTCGTGCCGGTTTTCCTTTTGACGGCGCTGCTGCTGGTGCTGTCGGGGGGGGCGCTCGCCAATCTCGGCCTGTCGGTGGAATCGATCACGCTGATGCTGGCGCTGTTCGCGGTGCCGGCCAGCGAAGGCGCGTTGGCCTTCTTCAACACCGTGGTCGCGCTGTTCCTGAAGCCGACCCGGCTTGTCGGCTACGACTACAACAAGCACGGCATCCCGGCCGAGGCGCGCACGCTGGTCGTGGTACCCTCGCTGATCGGCTCGCGCGACGACGTCGAGGAAAACATCCGCAACATCGAGGTCCATCACCTCGCCAACACGGCGGACGAGATCCATTTCGCTCTCTTGTCCGACTGGCCGGATTCCAAGTCCGAGATCGACGCCGCCGACATTGAGATCCTGCAATATGCCCGCGACGAGATCGCCAGGCTCAATGCCCGCTATCCGTCGGAAGGCTCGCCGCGCTTTTATCTCCTGCACCGGCGCCGGCTCTACAACCAAGCGCAGGGCTGCTGGATGGGCTGGGAGCGCAAGCGCGGCAAGCTGCATGAGTTGAACCTGCTGCTGCGCGGGGACAGCGACACCACCTTCCTGCCGCTCGACGTGCCGCTGCCGGAGCAAGTCGTCTATGTGATGACGCTCGACGCCGACACGCGCACCACGCGCGACGCGGTATCGAGCCTGGTCGGCAAGCTCGCCCATCCGCTGAACCGCCCACATTTCGATCCGGTCAAGCGCGTCGTCAGCGCCGGCTACACCATCCTGCAACCGCGCATCACCGCTTCGCTGACCAGCGGCGACGATGCCTCCTTCTTCCAGCGCGTCTTCTCGGCCAATCGCGGCCTCGACCCGTACGTGTTCGCTGTCTCCGACGTCTATCAGGACGTCTTCGGCGACGGTTCCTTCACCGGCAAGGGCCTCTACCATGTCGATGCCTTCGAGGCGGCGCTGAAGGACCGCATCGATGAAAACACCATCCTCAGCCACGATCTGCTCGAAGGCGCGCTGGCACGCGCGGCACTGGTCACCGACGTCGAGCTGGTCGAGGATTATCCGACCCGCTATTCGGTCGACGCCTCACGCCACCACCGCTGGGCGCGCGGCGACTGGCAGCTGCTCGGCTTCATCTTCGACCCGCGCTCCGGCGTGCCTGCGCTGTCGCGCTGGAAGATGGTTGACAACCTGCGCCGCTCGGTCACGCCGATCTTCTGGGTCATGGCCTGCGTCGCCGGCTGGACGCTGCTGCCTTTCACCCAGGCGGCGCAGTGGCAGGCGCTGATGATCCTCAGCCTGTTCATGGCGCCGACTTTCGACATCGTGAACGGCATCCTGCCCAAGAGCGGCGACCAGACGCCGCGCGGCCATTTCTCGGCACTTGCGCGCGATACCGTGTTCGGCACCGCGCTTGTGGCGCTCAAGGTGCTCTTGATGGCGCATCTCGCGTGGATGATGGGCGATGCAATCATCCGCACCATCTACCGGCTCTTCGTCAGCCGCCAGAACCTGCTCGAGTGGCGCACCGCCTCGCAGGCGGCCAAGGGCGGCAACGATCTCGGCGCCTATTACGGCATGATGTACGGCGCGGTGATCATCGGCGTCGTCGGTCTCGCGATTCCGGTACTGGCCGATTCCACCGGCGCCTTCGTCGCCTTCTTCTTCGCCATCTTCTGGATCGCTTCGCCCGCCGTCGCCTGCTGGATCAGCCGCTCGGCCGAAACGGAGGACAGGCTGCGCATCTCGACCGCCGACATCCACGCGTTGCGCACCTTCGCGCGCCGCACCTGGCATTATTTCGAGACCTTCGTGACGGCCGAGCAGCATCACCTGCCGCCGGACAATTTCCAGGAAAGCCCGGCGCCGGTTGTAGCGCCGCGCACCTCGCCGACCAATATCGGCGTCTATCTGCTCTCGGTGGTGTCGGCGCGCGACTTCGGCTGGATCAGCCTGTCGGATGCCATCACCCGCATTGACGCCACGATGACGACCATCGAGAACATGCCGCGTGATCGCGGCCATCTCTACAACTGGTATGACACGACGACGCTGAAGCCGCTTTATCCGCTCTACATCTCGGCGGTCGACAGCGGCAATCTCGCCGGCCATCTGGTCGCGGTGGCGGCCTCCTGCGCCGAATGGGCCGAAGCGCCGTCCGTGCATCTGCAGGGCGATTTCGAAGGCATCATCGATACCGTCACCATTCTCGACGAAAGCATGGACGAGCTTCCGAACGACCGCCGGCAGTTACGGCCGCTGCGTCAGCGTCTTGCCGACCGTCTGGACGGCATGCGCCGCGCCGTGGCAACCATCAAGGCGCAGCCCGAGATGGCCTCGATCCGCACCATTAATCTTGCTGTGCTGGCGGGTGAAATCCGCAAGCTCGCCACCGCGATCCACACCGAGGCGGCGTCGCCGAAGAGCGATGTCATCGTCGACTGGGCGGAACGGCTGGAAGCGACCTGCGAGGCGCATGTGTATGATTCGCACAATGACGAGAGCGCGGTCGCTGCATTGCGCGCCAAGCTGCTCGCTTTGCGCGAGCGCTGCCGCCGTTATGCCTTCGAGATGGATTTCTCGTTCCTGATGCGGCAGGAGCGCAAGCTGCTCTCCATCGGCTACCGCGTCGAGGACCGCCAGCTCGACGAAAGCTGCTACGATCTGCTCGCCTCCGAGGCGCGGCTCACCAGCCTGTTCGCCATCGCCAAGGGCGACCTGCCGACCGAGCATTGGTTCCGCCTGGGACGGCCGATCGTCGAGATCGGCTTCCAGGGCGCGCTGATGTCCTGGTCGGGCTCGATGTTCGAGTATCTGATGCCGCCGCTGGTTATGAAGGAGCCGCAGGGCTCGATCCTCAACCAGACAAGCAAGCTCATCATCAAGCGCCAGATCCAATACGCGCGTTCGAAGAATGTGCCCTGGGGCATTTCGGAAGCGGCCTACAACGCCCGCGACCGCGAGCTCACCTATCAGTACACCAATTTCGGCGTGCCCGGCCTCGGCCTGAAGCGTGGCCTTGGCCAAAACACCGTGATCGCGCCCTACGCGACGATCCTGGCGGCACAGTTCAGCCCGCGCGAGGCGGTGCAGAACCTGCAGCGGTTGCGCTCGATCGGCGCCCTTGGTCGCCACGGCTTCTACGATGCGGTCGATTTCACGCCGCAGCGCGTGCCCGAAGGCACCGACCACGCCGTGGTGCAAAACTACATGGCGCATCATTCCGGCATGGCGATCGCCGCCGTCGCCGATGCCATTTTCGAGGGCCGGCTGCGCGAGCGCTTCCACAGCGACCCGGTTATCGAATCGGCCGAACTTCTCTTGCAGGAGAAGGCGCCGCGCGACATTCCGACCGCCACCGTCAGGACGGAAGCCGACGAGCGCTCCAAGGACGAGACCGAGGCCGAGAGCCCGGACAGCCGCGTCGTCCTCGATCCGATCAAGGCGCTGCGCGCGACCAATGTGATGTCCAATGGCCGCTATTCGGTCATGGTCACCGCAACCGGCTCCGGCTACAGCCGCTTCGGCGAGCTTGCCGTCACCCGCTGGCAGCCGGATCCGAGCGAGGATCGCCTCGGTTCCTACATCTTCCTGCGCGATACCGCGACGGGCGACTGGTGGTCCGCCACCGCCGAGCCGAAGCGCGCCGAGGGCGAACGGGTCCAGACGCTGTTTGGCGATGACAAGGCGAGCTTCACCAAGTCGGTCGGCTCGCTGCGTTCGGAAGTCGAATGCATCGTCATTTCCGAAGGCAATGGCGAAGGCCGCCGCATCACGCTCTACAATGACGGGCCGAACGACCGGTATATCGAGGTGACCTCCTTCGCGGAGCTGGTGCTCGGCAACGAGGCCTCGGACAACGCGCATCCGGCGTTCTCCAAGATGTTCATCGAGACCGAGATCGCGCCGAACAACGGCGCGATCTTCGCCATAAGGCGCAAGCGCGACAACAACGATCCCGACCTCACCATGGTGCATTTCGTCACCGATCCGTCGGGCCCGTCGCGCGATGCCGAGGCCGAAACGGACCGGCGTGCCTTCATCGGCCGTGGCCGCACCATCGCCGATGCCGTCGCTTTCGACCCCGGCGTCAGGCTTTCCGGCAGCCATGGCTTCACGCTCGATCCGGTGGCAGCACTTCGCCGCCAGGTGCGCGTGCCGGCCAACAAGAAGATCTCGCTGACCTTCTGGACGGCCGTTGGCACCAATCGCGGCGAGCTCGATGAGGCGATCGCGCGGCTCGACCACCAGGAGAGCTTCGCCCGCCAGGCCATGCTTGCCTGGACGCGCAGCCAGGTGCAGACGCGTCATCTGGGCCTGAGCCTCACCGACGCCGCCAATGTGCAGAAGCTGGCGCGTTATCTGATATATCCCGATCCGTTCCTGCGCCTGCCGGCCGAATCCATCGCCTCCGGTCTCGGCCGCCAGTCGAGTCTGTGGCCTACCAGCATCTCCGGCGATTTCCCGATCTTCCTCGTGCGCATCGGCGACGTCGCTGATCTCGAGATCGTCGCCCAGGCGCTGCGCTTCCAGGAATATATGCGCGCCCGCGGCATGATGATCGACTTCGTCGTCGTCAACGAGCAGGCCTCGTCCTATGTGCAGGACCTGCAGCGCGCCGTGGAGACGCTGTGCGAGAACAGCCGCCTGCGCGGCCGCGAGCTAGGGCCCCGCCAGCACATCTTCGCGGTGCGCCGCGACCTGATGGACGAGCCGACCTACAAGACCTTGCTGTCGGTGGCGCGCGTCGTGCTTCATACCCGCAATGGCACCATCTTCGATCAGCTCGAACGCGCCGAGACGGCGGCCCTCCAGGCCCGCGATGCCTTGCTGCAGGCGGAAGGCGGCAGCCCGCGCGAGCCAGTTCCGCCGCTGCCTTTGCCGGTGCCGGCAAGCCAGGGAGGAGCCGATATTGCCGCCGATGGCAGCGGCCTCAACCTGTGGAACGGCTTTGGCGGCTTCGACGGCGACGGCCGCCACTACGTGACGCGGCTGACCGGGCGGCGTTCGACGCCGCAGCCGTGGATCAACGTGATCTCCAACGCCTCCTTCGGCTTCCACGTCTCGTCCGAAGGCGCCGGCTTCACCTGGAGCCGCAACAGCCGCGACTACCAGCTGACGCCGTGGTCGAACGACCCGGTGTCGAACCGGCCGGGCGAGGGCTTCTATGTTTTCGACCACACCAGCGGCAAGGCGTTCTCGCCGATGGCCGCGACGGTTCGCGATCCGTCGATGACCTATGAGACTTGGCACGGCCAGGGCTTCTCGACTTTCCGCTCCAGGCGGGGTTCGCTGTCGATGGACCTGACGCAGGTGGTCGACCCGACCGATCCGGTGAAGATCACCCGGTTGCGCATCCAGAATTCCGGCTCGGCGCCGGCGCGGCTGCGCGTCTATGCCTATGCCGAATGGGTGCTGGGCGGCCATCGCTCGCGCACCGCTGCGACCATCGTGCCCGCGCGGGACACGGCAACAGGGGCCATGCTGGCGCAGAACCCTTACGGTCTCGACTTCGGTGAGCGGGTCGCTTTCCTGGCGGCCGCCCATACCGTCCATTCGGTGACCGCCGACCGTAGCGAGTTCATCGGCAGGCATGGCACGAGCGAGTATCCGCAAGCCGTGCTTGGCGGGCTTGCGCTCTCAGGTCGTATCGAGGCGGGCGACGATCCCTGCGCGGTTGTCGCCAGCGATATCGATATTCCGGCCGGCGGCGACGTCACGCTGTTCTGGCTGCTTGGCGACGCGGCCACGCCCGCCGAGGCAAGCGCGCTGGTGCAGATCCATCGCGGCAAGGATTTCGATCGGCGCCTGGCCGATAACGAGCGCACCTGGCGCGGCTTCCTCGACACCATCCAGGTCGAGACGCCGGACGAGGCGATGAACGCCATGGTCAACCACTGGCTGCCCTACCAGAGCCTGGCCTGCCGCATCCGCGCGCGCTCGGCCTTCTATCAGGCGAGCGGCGCCTTCGGTTTCCGCGACCAGTTGCAGGACACGCTCTCCCTTCTGGCGCATGACCCGAAGCTGGCGCGTGACCAGATCCTCAATGCCGCGCGCCGGCAGTTCCCGGAAGGCGACGTGCAGCACTGGTGGCTGCCGCGCACCGATGCCGGGGTGCGCACCATGATCTCGGACGACGTTGTCTGGCTGGCACATGCGACGGCCCGCTACATCGAGGTGACCGGCGATGCCGCTATCCTCAAGGAGCAGTTGCCCTTCATCGACGGCCAGCAGCTCGGCGAGGATGAGCATGACGCCTTCTTCACGCCGGAGATCACCAAGAACACCGCTTCGCTCTATGACCATTGCGCGCGGGCGCTCGATCTCGCGATCAAGCGCAGCAGCCCTGCCGGCTTGCCGCTCATCCTGGGCGGCGACTGGAATGACGGCATGAACCGTGTCGGCGAGGGCGGCAAGGGCGAGAGTGTGTGGCTGGGCTGGTTCCTATTGAAGACGCTCATCGACTTCGCGCCGGTCGCCAAGGCGCAAGGCGACACCAAGCGGGCACAGGCCTGGACCAAGCACGCGGACGCGCTGAAGCGGGCGCTGGAAAGCACCGCCTGGGACGGCCAGTGGTACCGGCGCGGCAGCTTCGACGACGGCACGCCGCTCGGCTCGCACAATTCCGACGAGTGCAAGATCGACTCCATCGCCCAGTCCTGGAGCGTGCTGTCGGGCGAGGGCGATCCCGCGCGTTCGACCACGGCCATGGAGCAGGCGACCAATATGCTGGTCGACGACGAACTCAACATCGTCAAGCTGTTCATGCCGCCGTTCTCCAAAAGCGAGAAGGATCCCGGTTACATCAGGAGCTATCCGCCGGGCGTGCGCGAGAATGGCGGCCAGTATACCCACGCCGCGACCTGGTTCGTGATCGCGCTGGCCGAAATGGGCCGCACCGACGAAGCCTATCGCTGCTTCTCGATGCTGAACCCGGTCAATCACGCTTCGGACGAAGCCGCGGCTGAACACTATCGCGTCGAACCCTATGTGGTCGCCGCCGACATATATGCCGGCGAAGGCAAGGGCGGCCGTGGCGGCTGGACCTGGTATACGGGCTCGGCGGGCTGGCTTTACCGAGCCGCGGTGGAAGGTATCCTCGGCATCGAGCGGCGCGGCAAGGAGATCACGTTTAGGCCGAAGCTGCCCCGGCACTGGGACGGCTACGCCGCGACGCTCAAGATGTTCGGCGGCGAGATCAAGGTTCGCGTCGTCCGCGACAAAAAGACCAAGTCGATCTCGCTTGAAGTCGATGGTTCGAAGAAAAAATCGGCCTCTTTTGAACCGAAAGCCGGCGACAAGACCGAGGTTGTCGTCAGGATACCTGCGTAGAATCAAAGGGTTTGGCTTATTGGCCGCGCGCCCGTTGAGGTGCGCGGCCGATCCCTGTTTTTTACTTGGCGCAGGTGCCGAGTCCGATCGCGTCCCTTCCTTTCGGGCAGGCTAAGCAAGCAGCTGGTGATTAAAAATGTGGCAGCGCGACGCGGCTGCCATTATTTTGCCGCAAGGCTGACATTTCACCTTTTATCTCAAACCGTTAGGTGATCACGTCAGATTTCGTACCGTCGTCATCTTTTGTTCGCTAAATGGGAACGCAAGGGATAGACGGCGCATTGTTTCGCGACACATTAATCGATACGTGTCAAAAAATGGTGCGGTGCACAATACCGGCATTGAGCACAGACAAGAGTTTGGCGGAGTAGCTGACGTGTCACTTCTGCAGATCTACTTTAGAGCGCTGGGTTATCTGGCGTCCGACAAGAAGCGCGTTGCGCTGATCTGCGGCGCAAATGTCGCGCTCGCAGCGATCGCAATCCTCGAGCCGATCCTTTTAGGCCGGGTGATCGGCGCCATTTCCGAAAAAGGTCCGGTGTTTTCGACGCTCGCCGTCTGGGCAGCTCTCGGCGTCTTCAATGTCATAGCCTTCGTGCTGGTGGCGCGCGGCGCCGACCGCTTCGCCCATGCCCGTCGTTCGGAAGTACTGTGCCAGTCCTTCGAGCGCGTCATCACCATGCCGCTCGCCTGGCATCACCAGCGCGGCACTTCCAATTCACTGCACACGCTGCTGCGCGCCGTCGAGACCTTGTTCAGCCTGTGGCTCGAATTCATGCGCGTGCATCTCTCGACGGCCATCGCGCTGGTGCTGCTGGTGCCCACCGCGCTTGCCATGGACATCCGCATGTCCATTGTGTTGCTTGGCCTGGGCGTGCTTTACGTTGGCATTGGCCGTATCGTCATGCGCCGCACCAAGTCGGGGCAGACCGCCGTCGAACGCCACTACCACACCGTGTTTGCCCATGTGACCGATAGCGTCAGCAATGTCGCCGTGCTGCAGAGCTACAACCGTATTGGCCATGAGACCGCGACGTTGAAGCGCTACGTCAAAAACCTGCTCGACGCGCAGAATCCCGTGCTCGACTGGTGGGCGATCGCCAATGCGCTGAACCGCCTGTCCTCGACCATCTCGATGATGATCGTGCTGTCGATCGGCGCTTATCTCGTCACCCGTGGCCAGCTCCGCGTCGGCGATGTCGTCGCCTTCACCGGCTTTGCCGGAATGCTGATTGCCCGTCTCGACCAGATGTCGGCCTTCACCACCCAAATTTCCGAGGCGCGCGCGAAGCTCGAGGACTTCTATCGTCTTGAAGATTCGGCTGCCGACACCGCTGAGCCGGACGGCCTGCGTGAGTTGACCAATGTGACCGGCCATGTGCGCTTCGAGGGCGTCAGCTTCGAGTTCGCCAACTCCGGTCATGGCATCGACGACGTCTCGTTCGAGGTCCAGGCAGGCCAGACGGTTGCCATCGTCGGGCCGACCGGCGCCGGCAAGACGACGCTCATCAATCTGTTGCAGCGCGTCTTCACGCCGTCCAGCGGCCGTATCCTGATCGACGGCATCGACACCCGCACGGTGACCCGCAAGTCGCTGCGCCACTCGATCGCCACTGTCTTCCAGGACGCCGGCCTGCTCAACCGCTCGATCGAGGACAACATCCGCGTCGGCCGCGCCGATGCCAGCTATGACGAGATCCACGCCGCTGCTAGTGCTGCCGCAGCGCAGGACTTCATCCTGGCCAAGAGCGGCGGCTACGACACCGTCGTCGGCGAGCGCGGCGGCCAGCTCTCGGGCGGCGAGCGCCAGCGCATCGCCATTGCCCGCGCCGTGCTGAAGGATGCGCCGATCCTGGTGCTCGACGAGGCGACCAGCGCGCTCGACGTCGAGACCGAGGACCGCGTCAAGGAAGCGATCGACGAGCTGCGCCGCAACCGCACGACCTTCATCATCGCCCACCGCCTGACCACGGTCCGCGACGCCGACCTCGTCGTCTTCATGGACAACGGCAAGGTGGTCGAGTTCGGCGGCTTCACCGAGCTGTCGCTGCGCAACGGCCGCTTCGCCAGCCTGCTGCGCGCCGGCGGCCTGCTCAACGACGAAGAGGTCCGCCGCCTCAGCCGTCCGGTCAACGAAGCGGCGTAAATTTCCCCCTTCTCCCCTTGTGGGAGAAGGTGGCCTCGCGAAGCGAGGTCGGATGAGGGGTGCTCCAGCTTGGCGGCGCCTTCTCAAGCCAGTCAGATCGCCAGCCCCTCATTCCTTCCAACACCCCTCATCCGTCTCGGCGCTGCGCGCCGATCCACCTTCTCCCACAAGGGGGAGAAGGCAAAGGCCGATTGCCCCTGACGCATCGCCGGTCTATTTAGGTCGGCATGAGCGACACAACCTCACGCCTCTCCAGCTGGGCCGATCTCGCCAACCCGACGCGCTTTGTCGGGCTGGCCGACAAGGTCATTCCGTGGCTTGCGGCGGTTGCGGCGATCCTGCTCCTTGTGGGCTTGTATATGAGCTTCACGGCGCCGGAGGATTTCCAGCAAGGCATCACCGTGCGCATCATGTACATTCACGTGCCTTTCGCCTGGCTCGCCATGATGTGCTACACGATCATGGCGATCTCCGCGCTCGGCACGCTGGTCTGGCGCCATCCGCTGGCCGATGTGGCGCTGAAATCGGCAGCACCCATTGGCGCCACCTTCACCGCGCTGGCGCTGATCACCGGCTCCATCTGGGGCAAGCCGATGTGGGGCACGTGGTGGGTGTGGGATGCACGGCTGACCTCGGTCTTCGTGCTTTTCCTGATGTACCTCGGCATCATTGCGCTGACCCGCGCGCTGGATGACGCCGGCCGCGCCGCCTGGGCCGCCGCCATCATCACGCTCGTCGGCTTCATCAACATCCCGATCATCAAATTCTCGGTCGACTGGTGGAACACGCTGCACCAGCCGGCCTCCGTTTTCCGCCTCGGAGGCCCGACCATCGACCCCTCGATGCTGTGGCCGCTCGCCGTGATGGCGCTGGGCTTCACGGTGCTGTTCTTCGCGCTGTACCTGATGGCGATGCGCACGGAGATTTTCCGCCGACGGGTGACCGCGATGCGCAGGGTCGCGGCACGGCAGGCGGAGCGAGCTCCCCCTTCTCCCCTTGTGGGAGAAGGTGTCGCCGAAGGCGACGGATGAGGGGTGCTCCAGGGAACGCCGACGTCTCACCCCGCTGGAACACCCCTCATCCGTCTCGGCGCTGCGCGCCGATCCACCTTCTACCACAAGGGGAGAAGGGGTAGCGCTGGTCACCCCATCCGTCCCCTTGCTGCCACCGGCAGCGTTTCCAGGACCTTGTCGCCGTCGATCAGATGCACTTGGTCGAACAGGTTCGTCACCACGCAGCAATGGTCGGGAACCACGCGTACGCGCTCCCCGATGCGCAGCTTGGCGCTGTCGGCAAGCGTGACGGTGCCGTGCTCTTCGCTCAATCCTGTTACGCGGGCACCGGGAGCACCCAGCAACTCGCCGAAATCGGGCAGCCCGAGCGTATCGGAGGACAGCGCCTTGCTGCCGCTGTCGAGGATGGCACGGGTCGCCGTCGGATGGCTCACCACCGTGGCGAGCACCGTCAACGCGCAGTCGTCCAGCGTGCCGACGCCTTTGGCGACCTGGTAGCGGTCGAGATAGATGTAGGTGCCGGGTCGGTATTCGGTGACGACGCTGTTCTCACCCGAGCGCCACATGTCCGGTGTGCCGCCGCTGGAAATGCGCTCGCATTCGAGCCCATCGATGGCGAGTGCGCTGCGCGCCTTGCTCAGCCACGCCTCCGCCTCGGCGGCGCGGCCGGCCGCCGGATAGGTCATCAGTCCGCCGAAGCTTATGCCCTTGACCCTGTCGATCGCTTTCGCCAGCACCACCGCGTCAGCCGGACTCTGCACGCCGCAGCGGCCCATGCCGGTGTCGCATTCGACCAGCACCTGCAGCGGATGGCCGGCATCGCTGAAAGTGGCGGCAAGCCCTTCCAGCGTCTCATGGCTGTCCGCTGTCACTGACAGCGTGACGCGGCCATGCAGCGCCTTCAGCCGCTCCAGCTTGGCGCGCCCGAGGATGTTGTAGGGGAGAAAAATATCCGCAAGCCCGGCGTCGGCCATCACCTCGGCTTCGCCGATCTTCTGGCAGGTGATGCCGACCGCGCCGGCTGCGACCTGCTTCTTCGCCCAGTAAGGCAGCTTGTGCGTCTTGATATGCGGCCTGAGCTCCAACCCGTGGGCGTCGGCATGCGCCTGCGCCTTTTTGATGTTGGCTTCGGCACGGGCCGCATCGATGAGGATCGCCGGCGTGTCGAGGTCGTCTATGCTTGCCATGAAAATCACCGTCCAAAGCATGCCTCCCGAAAGTGGGAACCAAAGACATGCGCAAAAAAAGCTGCGTGGGTTTATGGTACCGATCCAGCTGGATGTCACGGGGCCAGAGCCGGGAGTTTGCGTCGACAGCGGATCGGCATTGGGCTATTCGGATGGGCGGATTTCAGCAGCAACGGCCGGAAGGAAGAGAACCCATGAAGCGCTCCAAGATCAACGACATCATCGGCGAAGCCGACGCCTTCATCCGCTCCTTCGGCTATATCATGCCGCCCTTCGCCTATTGGTCGCCGGAAGAAATGAAGGCGCATAAAGGCGACTCCCCAGCCATCTTCACCTCGCGCCTCGGCTGGGACATCACCGACTACGGCCAGGAGAAGTTCGACGAGCTCGGCCTGTTCCTGTTCACCGTGCGCAACGGCCGCTGCGAGGACATGAAGCTCGGCATGGGCATGCTCTATGCCGAAAAAATCATGATCTCGCGCAAGGACCAGCTGTCGCCGATGCATCGCCACAACATCAAGGCCGAGGACATCATCAACCGCGGCGGCGGCAAGCTGGTGCTGCAACTGTTCATGCACGACCGCGACGGCGGCATCGATCCGAAGGCCGAAGTCTCGGTTCCGGTCGACGGCACCATCCACAGGTTGCCGGCGGGCGGACTGTTGAAGCTCGATCCGGGCCAGAGCGTCACGCTGCTGCCTGGTGTGTGGCACGCCTTCTGGGCCGAAGGCAAGGACGTGCTGATCGGCGAGGTTTCGACCGTCAATGACGACCTCACCGACAACGTCTTCCGCGAGCAGATCGGCCGCTTCTCCAACATCGACGAGGACGTCGCGCCGGTTCACCTGCTGGTGTCGGATTACGAGAAATGGGTGGGGTAGGCGAGGGCGCCGAGGCTTCTACTTGGTCTGGTTGAGAACTGCGCGCAGCCGACGCACTTCCGCTATCAGGCGAGGGACGTCCTGTCGCGCGGCCGCGATGAAATCCTGGTCCGCAACGATCGCGCCGGACAGGTCAATGTCCTCGCCACGCTCAACGCCGTCGCCGGTCTGGATGATGTTCGAGCCGCTTAGAAAATCCCGACCCTCGACCCATGATTTCCATGGACCGGGCTGCGCGGCCTCTACCCGAGCTTCCATTTCTTGAAGTTCAAGTTCAGATATCGACGTCTTCATAGTGCCTCCCGAAAGTCCGCTACCGCGCGTATTTATCCGCCTTGCGGTTCCCAAGCAGCAGCTTGCGTTCCAGATGCGCGCGAAGCTCGCCGTAATAAGCGGTGAGAAAAGCCTTTGAATCGATCGGCTCGACCTTGGCGCCGATCTTGCGGCTGATCGTTTCCGCCACCGCCTTCAGCGCGGAATAATCGTCGCGGCGCAGCACTTCCTCGAGCTTCTGCAGTTCGGCGATGCCATAGGCGTCGAGCTGCGCGGCGCTGAACTGGAAGCGGACCGCGACCGGGTCCTTGCGCAGCGAAAGATCCTCGACCAGCGCCACTTTCGGCGCTTCGACCACCCAGGTGCCGGCGAGCAGGTCGCCGATCCTCAGCCGGTCGCGGTTGAATAGCGGAAACAGCGAGAAGAGCAGCGCCCACACCAGGCCGAAGATGGTCGTCAGCGTGTCGGCGACATCGGCGCTGGCGCGCGAGGCGAGGATCGACAGCGGCAGGAAGACCTCGATCTCGCGCATCAGATTGCGCGCGATGACCTGGTCGATGGTGAGGCCGGCGCCGCTGCGCGAGGCCACCCTGACGCCGACCATGCGCTTGCCCGGTGTAGCTGCCCGTCGGCCGGCTTCGAAGGCGATGAAATAGGCGTTGCGCAGGAAGAAAATGAAGATGACCCAGACGATGAACAGCGGCTGCGCATCCTGGAAGCCGAGGCCGGCAAGGCCGAACAGCGCGACGAGGCTTACCACGACCGCCGCCACAATGATGATCACCACGTCGAGCAGGAAGCCCGAAGCCCGGGTGCCGGCATCGGCCAGCTTGACCCTGAGGTCGACACCTTCCGGCGTCACAAGCGGACGGATCAGTGCTGCCGGCGTCTTGACCTTCGCTGTCCTAGCGGTCGCCATGCCGCACCATACGGAAGAGATAAAAATAGCAGATCCACAAAGCCAGCATGCCGCCGCCGATCGAATAGCGGGCGATGTCGCTGGTGATCGTCTGCCGGCCGATGCCTTCGAGCAGGCCGGCAAAAAGCAGCATCACCGTGACGCCGATCATGGCCGTTGCCGCCACGCGTCCAGCCTGGGCCGCGGCCGCCATGCGGGTCAGTTCGCCGGGAAAGGCGATGCTGGTGCCGATGCGCATGCCGGCGGCACCCGCGATGGCGATAGCGAACAGCTCCGTCGTGCCGTGAATCGAAAGCCAGCCGCCGAGCTCGAAGCCCAGTCCCTTGGCGGCATAGATCTGGAAAATGGCGCCGAGCATGCAGCCATTCATCAGGATGATCAGCACGCTCGGCACGGCGAAAGCGAAACCCAGCGCGAAGGCCAGGATCGAGACCTGCGTGTTGTGGGTGAAGAGATAGGCGGCAAAGCCTGATAGAAAATGATCAGCGCCGCCGTAAAGCACGCTGCGCAGCGTCTCGGCCGACGAATCCGGATTGCGCCCGCCGGCCAGGCTCGGCGCGATGATGGCGTCGTACCAGCGCTTGTTGGAAGCGACCAGCCAATAGCCGGCAATCGCGCCGACGACCGTAAGGCCGACAGATGTCCACACTTCGCGCCACAGGTCGCGGATCGCCGCCGGCCAGTCGTGCAGGAAGAAATCGCCGATGCGTGTTCTCAAGCTCCGCCGCGCGCCGTAGAGATAGAAATAGCCGCGCAGGCAGAGCGCCTCGAGATAGGCGATCAGCGCGCTGTCGAGCGAGGTCGCGCGCGCCACCGAAAGCGACGACAGCGCCGAGCGGTAAAGGAGCGGCAGCGACAGCAATTCGTCTTCCGACAGCGCGCGCGGCGCGCGCTTCTCGACGCGCGCGAGCAGCGCCTCGAAGGCTTTCCAGTCGGCCTCGCGCTCCTGGCGGAAGCTTGCCAGCGACTGGCGCACCGCAGCGGTGCCGGTGGACAGCGTCATAAGAGGTTCTCCTCCTTGAGCTGGATATAGCGCTCGACCAGGGCAGGGCCGAGCCGCTGATGGTCGGCCTCGATGACATGCGCGCCGAGCAGCCTGAGGCGCCCGATCACCACCTGCCGCTGCTTCAAAAGATCGCCGGCGGTGACGGAGCGGGCGACATCCTCCGGTGCCGCCGGCGCCATGTCGGACAGCGTTTCAAGTTCCACATCCTTCATCAGCATGAACAGCACGAGATGCCGCTCGGTCAGTCGGCCGACGGTGCGCAGCATCAATTCGGCGCTGATCGGATCGACGAAATCGGTGAAGATGATGACCAGCGAGCGCCGGTCGAGCTTGGCCGAAAGCGTTGTGAGCGCCAAGGTAAAATTCGTCTCCTCGGTCGAATAGTCGATTTCGGCGGCGCGCTTCTGGATCATGGTGAAGCTGGGCGAGCCGCGCACCGCGCCGCTCGAGACGCGCGGCCTGGCATCGAAGGAAAACAGGCTGACGAGATCACCGCCCTTGAGCGCGATGAACGCCGACAGAAGCGCCGCCGTCACCGCGCGGTCGACTTTCGGCACGCCATCGACCGGCTCGCACATCAGGCGGCCGCTATCGATGGCCAAAACGATGTTGTTGTTCTCCTCGATCCGGAATTCGCGCGCCAAAAGCTTGCCGTGGCGGGCGCTGCGCTTCCAGTCGATCATGCGCCGGCCCATGCCGGGCTGATAGTCCTTCAGCGCCTCGAATTCACGGCCCTGGCCGGCGCGCTTCTGCGCGTGGCCGTCGGCAAGCGCGGAGCGCTGTAAGAGCGTGATCGCCTCGTCACGCGCGCTGTTGACATTGGGCAGCACCGCAACCTTGCGGTCGACGGGCAGCACGGCCTGATTCCAGATCAGGCCGAACGGGCCCTGCCAGCGCAGCCACAGGCGATCGAAACTGGCGATGCCGCGGCGGATGGCCTCGAATTCGAGGTCGAGCGTGCCGCCATCGGCCGGCAGCACGCCGCCGGTGCCCGCGACGGGCTGGACCCGCTGGTCGTGCCCGACGCGCGCCTGCAGGCGACGTAGCCTCGCGCCGAGACCGGCCGCGATGTGCAGCGTGAAGCGTCCGCCGACGCCCACCTGCGGCGGCGCCGTCAGCGTCGCGTTGAGCGAGGCGCGGCCTCGCCCGGCGGCTGCGTCCACCGCCAGGAACGCAAGGAGCGCGCAGATCCACAACAGGCCGAGATACCAGACATGCGGCAGCGCGAGCGCAATCAGGAAGGCGGGGATCGCTCCCGCCGCCGCTGCCCAGACTGCTCGCCCGCTCGGATAGATCAACGTGGCGCTTCCGTGTGGTCGACGAGGTCGGAGACGATCTGCTCGACCAACCGCCCGTCGATCTGCGCCGCCGGCGAGAGCACGACACGGTGACGCAGCGCCGGCACGGCTAAAGCCTTGACGTCGTCCGGGATGACGTAGTTGCGGCCGTCGAGCGCCGCCCTGGCGCGCGCCGCGCGGGCCAGCATGGCGCCCGCGCGCGGACTGGCGCCGACTTCCAGGTCAGGGCTTTCGCGCGTGCCTCGCACAAGTGCTGCGATATAGCCGACGACATCGTCGACCAGGGTGACATCGCCGACCGTGGCAAGTGCTGCTTCCAGCGCCTTGCGGTCGGTCTGCGCCTTGATGCCGTATTGCTCGATATCGTGCGAGGCCGTACCGCCGCCGTGATGGACGATGATGGCGCGTTCTTCCTTGAGATCCGGATAGCTTACCCTGTGCTTGAACAGGAAGCGGTCGAGCTGCGCTTCGGGCAGCGGATAGACACCCTGATGCTCGATCGGGTTCTGCGTCGCCACCACCATGAAATTCTTGCCGAGCGGATGCGTGGTGCCGTCGAAGGTGACGGCGTGCTCCTGCATGGCTTCGAGCAGGGCTGCTTGCGTCTTCGGCGGCGTGCGGTTGATTTCGTCAGCGAGCAGCAAATCACAGAAGATCGGGCCGCGCGTCAGCGTGAACTGCCCGCTCTGGAAATTATAGATGTTGGAGCCGACGATATCGCCGGGCATCAGGTCGGGCGTGAACTGGATGCGGCCATAGGCGACGCCGAGCGCCTGCGCGAAGCAGCGCGCCGTCATGGTCTTGGCGGTGCCCGGCGGGCCCTCGAGCAGGATATGCCCGCCGGCAAACAGCGCCGTCAGCATCAGGTCGACCGTGTCGCGCTGCCCGGTGATCGCTTTCGCCACCTCTTCCCTGATCGCATTCGCCAGGGCCTTCACTTCACCGACGTTCACCGAGCCTCCTTGCCGTCCAGTCATGCAGCTGTTCCGCTGCCTCATGCATTGTGGCTAAATTGTTGGATTCGTTCGCGGCCTTGAAGCGCTGGGTGAAGCCATGCGCCTCGCTTTTGTCGCGGGAATCGAGCCAGCGGTCGAGCGCTTCGCCCTGCAGCCCATGCGGCGCGCCGAGCAGCGCCCCGGCGCGCGCGCGTATCAGCGCTGCATAGCGATCGCCGAGGCCCTGAAGGCGCCCGGCGCGCTTCAAAAGCATCGCTGTGGTGTCGACCAGCGCCCGCTTGCCGAAAGCGATGGCACGCGCTTCGGCCCGTGGCGGCCCGAAGCGGCCGAGCCCATGCAGGAAGGCGAGCGCAGCCGCCACCAGCACCGACAGCGTCAGTGCCAGGAAGGGCGGTTCGATCAGAAGCTTCGCAAGATCGTAATTGCCGCCGATGCCGTGCAGCATCAGGTCGAACATGACGGCGCCCTTGGCGGGTTCCAGCATGGCGATCATGTCGAGGGCGGCGGCCGCCTTCTGTTCGTCCCCCAAAGCGGCATTGTTGAGGAAATCGGGATCGGTGAGGATGTAGAAGGGTTCGTTGTCGAGCTCGGTGAGGATGGCCCTGCCGTCGCCCGCCGCGATCAGCGGGTGATCGTCCGCCACCCATTGCAGCTCGTCCGGCGCGGCCACCATGCGGCCGGCGATGTTGATCTGCGAAACCGTGTTCTTTGCTTCGCCGAGCTTCGCCTTGGCGATGCGGCCGAGCCAGTCGTTGACGACCGTATTGGGCAGCCGCTCGCCCCTTGTCTCCCAGCCTTCATGGCTGAACAAGGGAGCCGTCTGCCATTTCGGCAGGACGAAAAGCGTGTCCTTGCCCGCGCGCAGCTTGATCAGGCGATCGAGCGCTGCCGGGTCGCTTCCCGGCGCGATGGTGACGACGAGCAGGAAGGTCGATGCCAGCGGGGACGCCAGGTCCTTTTCGCCGCGCTCCATCGGCGGCGCCTGTCCGTTTGTGAGCTTCAGCCATTCGACAAGTCCGGCATAGCCGGTGCCGCCTTTCGAAAACGGCGTGCCGCCGCCTTCGGGCCCGCGGAAATCCGGCGCGTAGGTGGACAGCAGGAAAAACCCGGCTGCCGCCAGCAGGCTGGCGAAAATACCCCAGAACAGGGTTTTGCGGCTGAATGGCGCCTCGGCTGCCTCGGCCGGCTGCGCGCTCATGCCCAGGCATCCCTGAAGGCGAAGCGCTCATAGGCGCCACGCGCCTTCTGCCAGCCCTCGGCGCCGACGGGGCGGCGGGCGAACAAGGCAGCCTCGACGATGCGCGCGATCTCGCTGAACGCGGCGCGGGGCCGGGTGGGAATCGAGCCCGCCCCGGCAATGTCGCGCGCGGTGAGCGATGGGCGCAGGAAGTCCGGCAACCGGGTGGCGATGTCGGCGACGCTGCGGCGCAAGAGCAGATGCACGGCTTCGTCATACTCGCCGCGGGCGGCCAGCGCATCGGCCTCGGAGAGCAGGATCTGGGCCACGCCCGCGTCGGGGCGCCATTCGTCCTTCGCTTCGATCTCCTCGCGCCTGCGCCGCCATGGCAGGCGCCAGGCGACACCTTGGGCTTCAAGAAATAGAAGCAAGGCGATGATCGCGACGCCAACAATCACCGCGCCCCAGAACATGTAGATCATATAGGGACCGAGCTTTGCCAGATATTCCAGAAGCGGCTTCAGCCACTCGGGCGGCTCGGGCCGCACATAGGGGGGAAGGGCAAACTGGATCGAGTCATCCGTCAGCAGCTGCTTGTGCAACTGCGCCAGCCGTCCGGCGTCGTCCGTCCCTGCCTGTACGGCTGTCACCCGCTCGTTCCCCTGCAACCTGCGGTTCGGTGTCGACACTGGCAATACGCAATGACAATTGCAAGCGCACTGGACGTAGCCCTTCAATCTTGGCAAATTTACTTTGAAGTCGCCGATCGGATGCGTGGTGACTCGGGGGAAAATTATCATGACCACTGCAACATTGGGACGACCCGGCCGATTCGAGATCGGCAGGGTATTCAGCAACACCTTTTCGGTAATTACCCGCAATATAGGACTTTGCGTAGGGCTGGCGGCGCTGTTTTCGGGCCTGCCGGCGTTGCTCATCAGGCTGTGGACGCAGCCGCAAATCGACGCGATGATGCAGCGCGCTCCCGGCACCATCGCCGACCCTGGCGCCATGTTCCGCAATTCCTATCTCACCGTAATCGCCGGGCTGATCTCGTTCGTGTGCGCTCTCCTGCTGCAATCGGCGCTGGTGCGGGCGACCATCGAGGATCTGAACGGCAAGCGGCCGTCCTTCGGCGACTGCGTGCAGATCGCGATCCGCTTTCTCCTGCCGACGCTCGCGATAGGTCTGCTCGTCTATTTCGGTTCTATTCTTGCTATGATTGCCCTTATCGTACCCGGCATCATCCTGTGGCTTGGCTGGTCGATGTCGGTTCCGGTCCTCATCCAGGAGGGGCGGGGCGTGTTTGGCTCGATGTCGCGCAGCCGAGCCCTGACCAAGGGCTGCCGCTGGTCGCTTTTCGGCCTGTTCCTCATTCTCATCATCATCGCGATGATCATCCAGTGGGGCATGTTGCTGGTTCTGGTGTTGTTCGGCGGCATCATTGCCGAGATCGGAGCCGCGCTGGTGCAGACGGTCGTCTCGATGGTGCTGTCGATCGCCACGGCGGTCAGCTATGTCGAACTGCGCCAGGCCAAGGAAGGCGCCAGCATCGACGAACTGGCGGAGATATTCTCGTAGGCAACAGCGACCGACCTGACAGCGTGGGAAATCTTGGCGCAGCCGGACCGTTTCGACTGGGCAAGGTCGTCGCTGATACGGTCTCGTTCATTGGACGGAATCCGGTTCTCGTACTGGCGGTCGCCGTGGTCTTTTTCGCCCTGCCGTCACTCCTGATCGGTCTGTTGACCTTTGCCTACCGGGAGAGGGCGGCGTATCTGGTCGGCGGCGGAGAGGTCGAACCTTTCTCCGTTGCGGTCTATGTAAGCTTTTCGCTGCTTGCCGGGTTGCTGGGCGCCCTGCCGGGCTTCCTCGGGCATGCGGTGCTGTCGGGAGCCATGCTAGGCGACATCAATGGCCACCGTCCACCGATCGCGAGCTGTGTTGGAGCAGCCTTCCGCCGGGCCGGTCCCGTGCTCGGCATAGGCGTCACGATCTATCTGGTGTGGTTTTTCGCGCAGCAGGCGATGATCGGCGCCGAATTGCTCTTTCCGTCTTTCGGTGGTGGCGTGGCGTTCGTGCTGCTGGTGGTGCCCAGCGTAGTGTGGGTGCTGAGTGCCCTGGCAGCCATCCCCGTCGCGATACGCGAAGGACTTGGAGCAATGGCTTCGATGGGACGTAGCCGTGCCCTGACCAAGGCATATCGCTGGCCGATATTCGGCCTGTTTCTGCTTGTCCTCGTGCTGGCGCTGGCGTTGCGAGTGGCGCTTTTTCTTGGATTTAGCCTTGCTGCGCTTATGATCGCCCCGGCTTTCGTGGCGATCGTCGGTGCAGCGGCGAGCGCCTGCGTCACGGCGATCATATGGACGGTGGCATCGATCGCCGCGACGGCCTCATACATCGACCTGCGGCGGGCAAGGGAAGGCGGCGGCGTCGATGAATTGGTGGACGTCTTTTCCTAACAATCAGCGCCAGCTGAAAGGCGATCGATTGGCAAACAGCAAACGGCCGGCGCGGCTTAGAGGGCCGCGCCGGCCGAGCGCATCCTGGGAGGATCAGGACTCCAGCCAGACTTTCTCGAAATGCTGCTCGAGCGCCTGGTGCTGGACGCAGCCCTGCACACCCTTGCGGTAGGTGCGGTAGACCGATCGCCAGTAGGGCTGGATGATGATGCCGGAGTCGCGCAGATTCGTCTCGATCTTGGCCATGATCTGCTTGCGCGCCGCCGCATCGGGCGTCGCCAGCGCCTTGTCGAGAAGCTCGTCGAACTCCTTGTTCGCATAGGCGCTTTCGTTCCAGGCGCCGCCCGATTTGTAGGCAAGCGCCAGCACCTGGACGCCGAGCGGGCGGCCGAGCCACTCGGTGCACGAATAGGGGAATTTGGCCCAGTCGTTCCAGAAGGTCGCGGCTGGCAGCACCGTGCGCTTGATCTTCAGGCCCGCCTCACGGATCTGCGCCGCGATCGCGTCGGCAGTGCTCTTTTGCCATTCGAGGTCGACCGAGATCAGCTCATATTCGTGGTCGGCCTTGCCGGCTTCCGAGATCAGCTTCTTGGCCTGATCGACGTCGCGCTTGGCTGGGCCGATATCGGCGAATTCCGGATGCATCGGGCCGACATGGTGGTTGTCGGCGGGTTTTCCGCGACCGTCGAGGCCGAGCTTCAGTACGGCCGAATTGTCGACGGCAAGCTGGGCGGCGCGGCGCACCTTGACGTCGTCATAGGGCGCGTTGGAGACATTGAAGCGCGCGACGATGGTCGAGCCGGTGGCGATTTCCGAATTCTGCAGGCCCATCTTCTCGGTTTGCGACACGGTATCCGACACGGTCTCGTGGTCGGTGTCGATCTCGCCGGATTCGAAGGCCGACAGCATGGCGTTGGGGTCGGAGCCGTAGTCGACCCATTTGATGCCGTCGAGATAGAACTCGCCCTTCCACCACGGCTTGTCCTTGCGCTTCACCTCGGCACCGGTCTCGGCGTCCCAGCTCACCAGCTCGCACGGGCCGGTGGTGATGGCCAGGGCCTTCTTCGGGTCGCCATCGCCCTCGTAGGAGCGGTGCATGATCAGCGCCGGATAGTCGGCCATGCCGGCGATCAGCGAGATGTCGGGCTTCGGCAGGTTGATCTTGACGGTATGATCATCGACCTTCTGGATGCCGCCATCGACCGGCTTCTTGGTGTCGGCATTGACCAGCGCGCCCATGCGCGCGGCGACCGAATTGCCGGCGACCGAGGCATCGCACCAGCGGTTGAGGTTGTGGATCACGTCGTCGGCATTGAAAGTGTCGCCGTTCGACCAGGCGATGCCCTTGCGCACATGCAGCGTGATCGTGCTGGCGTCGTCGCTGGTTTCCCAGCTTTCCAGCAGCCACGGCTCGAAGGAAAAGTCGGTGTTCCAGCGCACCAGATATTCATTGCATTGGCGAGCGACATTCGACATCTCGACGCCGTCGAAGGTACGCGGATCCTTGAAGCCCTTGACGTTCATCGCCACGCGCAGTGTGCCGCCGCGCTTCGGCTCGGCAGCGCGGGCCGGCGAGGGCGCTATCCCGCCCAGCGCCAGCGCCCCGGCGGCGCTGACGCCGAAGCCGGCCATCAGCGCCAGATATTCGCGCCGGCTGATCGCGCCCTTCTTGAAATCGTCGGCGATTGGCTTGGCCTGCGGGTGCAGTTTTCTGTCGGTCAGCATGAATTTCATCGTCGTTCCCTCTTGGTTGGGCGCCCGGTGTCGCCAGATACAGGGCGGATGCGACCGCGCCGTTGCCTGCGAAAGGATGATAGGTCCGCTTGCCGCAGCGAAATGTCTGGTTTTCCGCAGTTCTTGTGCGCTGTTCCGCAGGAAGCAGGTACAGCCTCGAGGGGGGATTAGCGCTTCATCGCTGGCGTCCGAGCGCGTCGATATCCGCAATAATTCTCGCAAACGCTTCGGCGACCCTTGGCACGGTCGCGCGTGCTCGCAAAAAACTGTGCACCAGCCGTGGTTCCTCGCGCCACCAGGCGCGCCCGCCTGCGGCGAGGATGCGGTCGCGATAGGCCTCGCCGTCCGACGACAGCGGATCGCACTCGGCGGTGACGATCACCGTCGGCGGCAGGCCGGAAAGGTCGCGATCCCTGAGTGGTGAGAAAGTGGGGTCGTCGGGCGACTGCCCGGGCGCCGAACGGACGCGCCGATAGAACTCGATGTCGGCGAGCGTCAGCAGCGGCGCCTCGGCGTGCTTGATGTAGGAACCGCCACTCTCGTCGCCGCCCAGCCCGGGATAGATCAGCATCTGGCCGATGGCGTGCCGCGCATGATGCCGCGTCGCTTGCGCCACAGCGGCAGCGAGGTTGCCGCCGGCGCTTTCGCCGCAAAGCACGATCGGCTGCGTGCTCGATACCGTGACCCATTCGAACACGGCCAGCGCATCGTCGAAGGAAGCTGGATGCGGATGCTCCGGCGCCAGCCGGTAATCAGCCGAGATCACCTCGAAGCCGGTTCCGGCGCAGATTTCCGCGCAGATGTCGTCGTGGCTGTTAAGGTCGCCGAGGACAAAACCGCCGCCGTGATAATAGACGACGACCGCCGCCGCGATCCGGTTCGCCATGCGGTAGCGGCGGACCGGGATCGCATGCGCTGCCGTCGTGACGACGCCGTCGCTGGTCGTCACACCTCCCGGATGACCTTGGTGAAACGCCACGCACATCCGGTTATAGACCGCGCGCTGCTCCGCGATCGGCGCGGCCACGATTTCCGGCGGGTACCAGCTGTTGATCTTGTCGACATAGTTCCAGAGTTCCGGATCGAGCCGGTCGGCATATTTGCCGCGGTTCGCGGGATCGGTTGGATCGCCGGCCACGGCCGTCAGAGCTCGGCGTAGAGCTGCGCGGCATTCTCGAAGGTGAAGCGCAGCGGCACCGAGCCCTCGATCTGCCACACATTCACGGTGTCGCCGGCCATCAGCCGGCAGGCGTCGAGCGTGTTGGTGACGGCGCCGCCATAGAGCCGGTTGGCGAGGTTGAGGATGCCGGTCTGGTGCATGGCGGCGCTCGCGCTGCCGCAGGCGTCCTTGACCAGCAGGACCCGGAAACCGCGCGCCACCGCGTCCTTCACCGTGGCGTCGATGCAGGCCTCTGTCCACACGCCGGCGATGACCAGCCATTCGATGCCGGCTGCCTTGAGCTTGTCGCCAAAATCGTTCTTGCCGAAGGCACTGGCTTCCTGCTTGACCAGCATGGCTTCGCCGTCCTGCGGCGCCACCTCATGGCAGATCGCCGTCAGCGGATCGTTCTTGTCGGAGAAGGCCGACTTGCCGCTGTCGTCCACGGGGTGGAATGGCCGCGCCTCGGCGAGATCGACGATATAGGCCCAGTGGTGGAGCGGCACGAAATTGCGCCGCGCCGCCTCCTGCAGGCGTTGGACATTGGCGAGAATGTCGGCAAAACCCTCGACCAGATAGCGTTTGTCCTTGCGATGCTCCTCCTGGAGATCGACGAACACCGCAGCCACGGTGCCGCGCCGGATGGAAATGGGCGTTTTCATGCAATGCCTTCGTCATTCCAGGGCGAAGCAGCCGCGTAGCGGCGTCGCGACGACCCTGGAATCCATGCCGTTACTTTGGTCGTCGATCGCTGCCTAACAGAATTTCGCACCGTAGCGAAGCGGAGACGGAACGGCATGGATTCTAGGGTCTGCGCCGCGTCGCTCCGCTCCTTGCTTCGCCCTAGAATGACGACTGCGCGGATGCAGGTGGTAGAGGCGCGATTCAAACCTGTGGCTCCAGAAACTCATCCTCATACGGGAAACGCGAGAGCAGTTCTGTACCTGTCTCGGTGATCAGGATCTCATCCTCCAGCTTGACGCCTTCGCGGCCGCCTTTCTCACCGATATAGCTTTCGACGCTGACCACCATGCCCGGCACGATGATGCCGTCGCGGCCATAGGTCTCGTAGTCCATCGCGTGCGCGATAAAAGGCGTTTCGCCATGCATGCCGACGCCGTGCATCACCGAGGTGTAGCGCTGGTCGACGAAGCGGTCCGGGATCTTCCACGCCTTCTCGGCGATCTCGCGGAAGGCCATGCCGGGCTTCACGATCCCGATATTGTGCTGAACCTGATCGTGCGCCATGCGGTAGAGCGATTTCTGGTAGGGCGTCGGTTTGCCGGGACCGCAGCGGAAGGTGCGCGAGAAGTCGGAATAATAGCCGTAACAGCCGATCGTGTCGGTATCGAGCGCCAGCAGTTCGCCCGGACGGATCTTGCGGCCGCTGGCCTCGTTGAACCACGGATTGGTGCGCTGGCCCGAGGTCAAGAGCCGCGTCTCGATGAACTCGCCGCCCTGGCGGATGACCTCGCCATACATGATGGCGAAGAGTTCGTTTTCGGAAACGCCGGGCTTGATCGCCTCGCGCACCGCGGCCACCGCGGCTTCAGCGCCCGCCATCGACGCCAGCAGGCATTTCACTTCCTCGGGCGTTTTCACCGCGCGGACAGCGAGGATCTCGCCCTGGCAATCCTTGACCTCGCAGCCGCGCCTTTCCAACGCCAGTGCCTGCAGATGGCTGCAGCGGTCGAGGCCAATCTTCATCGAGCCGCCGCCATGCTTCTTCAAAAGCTCGCTGATCTCGTCGGCGAACGGCCCGGCGGTCTCGTCGTCGCGGCCCGACACCGATGACCAGACGAGCTTGGACGGCCGCGCCTCGTCGATCGTGTCGAGCACCATCGAGACATGGTAGCTCTGCGGGTACTCGAACAGCACGATCGGGCCTTCGGTCGGAATGAAGAAATAGCGGGTCGAGTTGCGCAGGAAATAACCGAACATGTTGCGCGAGCCGGTGGCATAGCGCTGGTTGTAAGGGTCAAACAAAACGACGCCGCCATAGCCCGCCTCGCGCATCCAGCCGCGTAGCTTGGCCAGCCGCCCTTTGCGCAGGGCGTCGGCATCGATGAAGGACGGCTCGGTGTCGGAGAGCCACATGCCGCCGGCAGGATCGGCCGCGGCCGGATGGCGCATGCGGTCCTTGAAGTCAACATCCTCGGTGCTGTCCGGATCGAAAACGACGATGCTCATAGGAGGCCTCCTGTTCCGGTGAAGATAGCCGGGCGCTAGAAGATCGCTGTGCGAAATCCCGCAGATGTTGTGCCAGATGCCGCGCTGATGACGTCGTCATTCTAGGGAGCGAAGCGACGCGCGCAGACCCTAGAATCCATGCCGTTACTTTAGCCGGAGAATGCAAGGGTGCAGAAAATCCTCGCTGCGCAGCGCTGCCAGTTCTGCACCACCGAGACACTCTCAGGTCACGGCATGGATCCTAGGGTCTGCGCTCCGCTGCGCGTCGCTTTACCCTAGGATGACGAAGGAACGTGGAGCAGCACCGCTAGACCTGCCTCCGCATCGCCTTGGGCGCATGCCCGTGCTCCTCGCGAAAAGCCCGGGCGAAGCTCGACATCGACGCGAACCCGCACGCCAGCGCCACGTCGCGCACCATCAGCGTCGAATGCGCCAGGAGGTCGGCGGCGCGCTTCAGCCTGAGCCGCCGGTAATAGCCGTTGGGCGAGATATCCAGTTCGGCGCGGAAATTGCGCTCGAGCTTGTCGGACGACACGCCCAGCCGTTCCGCCAGCTCGGCCATGCCGAGCCGCTCCTCCACCGCGTCCTCCATGATGGCGATGGCCGACAGGACCAGCTCGTTCTGGACACCGGTGCGCAGCCTGAGCGGCATCAGCTTGCGGTCGACGCTGGACCGCAAGGGGCTGTGCACGAACCACTCGGCGACACCGGCCGCCAGCTCAGCGCCATAATCCCGAGTGATGATTTCCAGCATCATGTCGAGGCTGCCGACGCCGCCGGCGGACGTAAAGCGCTTGCGGTCGATGACGAAGAGGTCGCGCCGAAGCTCGATGTCCGGAAAGGCCTCGGTGAAGGCGGCCTGGCTGGTCCAGTGCAAGGTGCAGGCATGGCCGTCGAGCAAGCCGGCGCGGGCGAGAAAGAACGCCGCGTCCGCCACGGCGCCGATATGCGCGCCGCCGCGCAGGCTTTTGCGGATCCAGCTCATCGCCTCGTCGGCCACGACATGGTCGGCATCGCCGCCGGAGCACACCACGATGCGATCGACCTTCGGCGCGTCAGCGGCGCAAAAGCCGGGCTGGATGACGACGCCGTTGGAGGCCTCGACCGTGCCTTGATCGGCGCCCACGATCACCCAGCGATAATATTCGCGCCTGGCGAGCACATTGGCGCCGCGCAGCGGTTCGATCACCGACGAGAAGGCCATCATCGGAAAGCCGGGAAAGACCAGCACCGCGAAGGTGAGGGGCGCTTGGCGTGCCTCCTCTTGGGCGCGCTCGCGTGTTCGGTTGGCTAGGGCGGCACTCACGATTGTGTATTTCCCAGGCGCTGCATTGATGTCAGAGAGAGCGGGACTCTAGCGGGCGTGTCAGCGCCCTTGCAATGGAGAGACAACACGATGTTTGCCGCAACCGCCATCGACACAAGCAACAAGCCGGCCTTCTACAAGGAGTTGGCCACGCAACTGAAAGCATTGCTGGAAGGTGAGGGCGATTCCATCGCCAATGCCGCCAACACCGCGGCGCTGATCTACCAGATGGTGCCCGACCTCAACTGGGCCGGCTTCTATTTCCTCGCTTCGGACGACGAGTTGGTGCTCGGGCCCTTCCAGGGCAAGCCGGCCTGCGTGCGCATCGCCGTCGGCAAGGGTGTGTGCGGCAAGGCCATCGAGCTCGACATGTCGATGCTGGTCAAGGATGTGCATGAATTTCCCGGCCACATCGCCTGCGATGCCGACTCGCGCTCGGAACTGGTCGTGCTTTTGCGCGATGCCGATGGCGCGTTCGGCGTGCTTGACCTCGACAGCCCGCTGCCCGGCCGCTTCGACAAGGACGACCAGGCCGGTATCGAGAAGCTTGCCGCGATATATGTCGCGGCAAGCTCGTTCGAGGGCGATGACGAAGGTTAAGGATTGAGTGGGGTCGGCCTTACCCGAACCTCAGGCGAACTTCACCAGCGTCAGGCTGAAGGCCGCGATGAAGATGAAAGCCGAGAAGGCCAGCATCAGCGGCCGCAGGCCGCGCGAGCGCAGCTCAGAAATGTCGGCCTGGAGGCCCATGGCGGCGAGCCCCATGGTGAGCATGACCTGCGCGGCCAAGCCGATCGCTGAATGGGCCTGCGTGGGGATTGCGACCAGGCTGTTCAGCGCTACGACCGCAACGAAAGCGACGACGAACCAGGGCATCGGCGGCTTGGCGCCGGAAGCCTCGGTGCTGCCGCGGCGCGCCATCAGGCCGAGCGCGATGACCATGGGCGCCAGCATCGCGACGCGCGTCAGCTTGGCGACGGTCGCGGTCTCGCCGGCCTGCGTGCCGTTCTGGAAGCCTGCGCCGATCACCTGCGCCACTTCATGGATGGAGGCGCCGGCCCACAGGCCGAATGCGTGCTGGTCGAGCCCGAAGGTCGGTGCGAGCAGCGGGAAGCCGAGCATGGCGACGGTGCCGAACAGCGTGATGGCGGCGACGGCATAGGTCACGTCCTCGTCGCGGGCGTCGGTGACGATGTTGGTGGCGACGATCGCCGAGGCGCCGCAGATCGAGGAGCCGGCGGCTATCAGCTGCGCCAGCTTGGCGTCGACGCCAATGAGCCGGCCGAGCGTGACGGTGAAGAGGAAGGTGGCGCCCAGCGTGGCCGCGACGATGCCGACGCCGCCGAAGCCGATGCCGGCCACCTGGCCGAGCGTGAGCTGGAAGCCGAGCAGCACGATGGCGAAGCGCAGCAGGCGCTTTTGCGAAAAGGCGATGCCGGCCTTGGCATGGGCGGGAAGGCCAAGCACGTTGGAATAGATCATGCCGGCGACGACGGCGAGAATCATCGGGCTGAACAGGGTGAGGCCGGAGAAGCCGCGCGCCGAATAGGCGACGCTGGTGATCATCGCCACCAGGACCAGTCCCGGCACAACGCCGGTTGAGATCGAGGTCAGGGCAGGGCGCTTGCGCTCGGCATCGGCCAAGTTCAGGCTATTTGGAAGATCGTTCGCGATGACGGGCAGGAAAGACAATTGAATTCTCCAGGCGCTCTCGCCGCGGAAATGCCATTCCAGGACCAATCTTTCCAACGAATTATTCGAGTTATAATGATCGATTTTTACGAACGATAAGACCTGGCTCGATCGGCCGCGCTTGCGTTTGACAGAGCACATGCCGCATCGTTATCCCTAACGATATACGACGGTCACCTCACCACATCAGCGAAACGGCGGCCCGCAAGGAGCGAATCCATGTCCCACAATCTGCAGTTCTATATCGACGGCTCTTGGGTCGATCCCGTGGTACCGAACAATTCCGACGTCATCGATCCCTCCAGCGAGGACGCCTTCGCGCAGATTTCGCTCGGTTCCAAGGCCGATGTCGACAAGGCCGTGGCAGCGGCCAAGCGTGCCTTCGCCACTTTCGGCTTCACCTCGGTCGAGGAGCGTCTCGACATCCTCAACCGCGTCATCGAAATCTACAAGAAGCGCAGCAAGGACCTGGCGCTCGCCGTCTCGCGCGAGATGGGCGCGCCGCGCCAGATGGCGCTGGACAGCCAGGTCGGCGTCGGCCAGGCGCATCTGGAAAAGATGGCCGAGGTGCTGAAGAGCTTCCAGTTCCGCCACGTCAAAGGCTCCTCGCTGATCGTCAAGGAGCCGATCGGCGTCGTCGGCCTGATCACGCCCTGGAACTGGCCGCTCAATCAGATCACCTGCAAGGTCGGTCCCGCGCTTGCCGCCGGCTGCACCATGGTGCTGAAGCCGTCCGAGATCGCGCCGCTCGACGCCATCATCTTTGCCGAGATCATCGACGAGGCCGGCGTGCCGAAGGGCGTCTTCAACCTCGTCAACGGCGACGGCCCGACCGTCGGCCAGGCTCTGGCCAGCCATCCGGATGTCGACATGATGTCCTTCACCGGTTCGACCCGCGCCGGCATCCTGGTCGCCAAGGCCGCCGCCGATACGGTCAAGCGCGTGCATCAGGAACTCGGCGGCAAGTCGGCCAACATCCTGTTCCCCGATGTCGATCTGGAGCGGGCTGTCACCAAGGGCGTCGCCGGCTGCTTCGGCAACAGCGGCCAGTCCTGCAACGCGCCGACCCGCATGTTCGTGCCGCGCGACCGTCACGACGAGGCGGCGGCCTATGCCAAGACGGCGGCGGAGAAATTCACCGTCGGTCCGGCCGACGCACCCGGCTCCAAGCTCGGCCCGGTGGTCAGCCAACTCCAGTTCGACAAGATCCAGGGTCTGATCCAGAGCGGCATCGACGAGGGCGCGACGCTGGTGACCGGCGGCCCCGGCCGTCCGGCGGAGCTCAACCGTGGCTACTATGTCCGCCCGACCGTGTTCGCCGATGTCACGCATGACATGCGCATCGCCACCGAAGAGATTTTCGGGCCGGTGCTGTCGATCATGCCTTATGACACGGTCGAGCAGGCGGTCGAGCAGGCCAACGACACGGTCTTCGGCCTGGCCTCCTACATCCAGGCCAGGGACATCGAGAAGGCTCGGCAGGCGGCCGCCCGCATGCGTTCCGGCAATGTCTACATCAACTACCCGACCTGGGACGCGGGCCTGCCCTTCGGCGGCTACAAGCAGTCCGGCAACGGTCGCGAATATGCCGAATACGGTCTGGAGGATTTCCTCGAGATCAAAGGCATCGCGGGATATGAGGCGGCGGAGTAGGACTCATCTGTTTCAACCGGCAAGTGTCGGCGCTGAAGTATAAAAAAGAGCGTGGTTCAACCGCTCTTTTTTGAACCGGTCGCTCGCGAATTGGCTCGGATGTTCGAAAAGGGGCCGTCGCTTGGCCTCGATGAGGTGACGCGCATTTATTGAGCCGGCCTAATCAGGGCTGATTGAATGCGCGTGTTTTTCGAACAATCGGAGCTTTGCCGGATATCCAAGTCGCAACGCCGTTTGACAACCCGGGCATCTGAATGTGGCTATGGACTTGAACCAAGAGCCTTTCCGGACAATCGGATGTTGGCATCTTGGACATTCAAATTTGAGATCTGCGTCACTCAGACCTTGAGGTATCGACATTGGCCACCCCCTCGCTATGGACCTACTTGCAACACGCTAAAGTAGCATTGTTTCAGTTCTGCGACTGCGGAGCAAACACACTGTAACGAGAGTGTTCGTGGCAACGGATGTCCGATCAGGCCGGGCTTCTGGTCAAACGCTGTGGCGGGCCGATCAAGCGTTTGTCTGCAAAGCGAATTTTCCGAGAAACGCATCAGAAAGGATGCTTGGTAAGGGTTAATTCAACCCTGCCGGGTATGGTGAGGGTGGCGGCTCCAGCTGGGTGCGGGGGTGCGTTGGGCTAGAGCCGCCTGCACGGTCCTGTGTGGCAGTAGACCGCGCTGTTTCAGAATAGGACAGCGCGGTCTATGATTAGTTAACGCTAATAAAATGCGTCGCAGCCGTCGGCTGCGATGCCCTGGCGGCCGCCGACTTGCCCTTGGCCCGGGTTGTGCCTGCAGCGCTCTAGGAAATTGTCCGCCGCGCGAAGTGTTCATAGGTTATGCGCCAGGGGTCGCTCTCGGCGGATCGTTCCTCGCCGATCCAATGGAAGCTGTCGGCCGTGATCGCAGTGAAGCGCCATCGCGTTTGCAGGCCGCGCGAATCCGCTCCGATCTGGACGATGTCCTTGCCTTCTGCCCGCCCAATCTGGCGCGCGTAATCCTGGTTGAGCGGATCGCTCCAGATGATGTACCAGCCACCGATCCTGGGATCGAAGATGCGCAAGGTCGTGCCGTACATGGTTGACGGGGCAGGGCGTTTGGGCCTGATCCAGAGGTCCTGAATCGCGCGGCCTTCGAGCACCCAGCCGAAATGGCATTCTCCGTCCCATTTCTGGATTGTGCCGTCGTCGAGGTGGTGCAGCGTGTCCATCCCCCAACTTCCGATTAGCCATGCATAGAGGTCCATGTCCTTCGCCCGGTCTGCGGAGGGACCTTCAGATCCGAGAGCGGCAAGGAACGGGGACATTGTGCTCTTCATGATTTTCACCAAGGGATAACCGGGCAGCGACAAGACGCTGGAACATCGCCGCCGCAACCGTTGCAGTGTTGCGGGTTCCGGGTCTTGGGAAAAATTGCTGTAATGCCCGCTATGAAGGAGACCAGCCGGCGATTCATCCGTCCGACCTTGCTCTGCGATCTCAGCCTCGCCCGCAGGGCGAACGTGTCGGGGAACTGATTGTGCGCGTGGCGACTGTACCGTCTTACCCGTGCCTTGCCTCGATGATCCCGACCATTGCCCGAGTAAATTCGACCATGCTGTTTGCCGTGATGGCTGCATCGTCGGGGCTCTGGCCAATGTATTCGGCAGCCCCGCAGCATGAACGCCGGATGCGCTCATAGTACAGGTCTCTTTCATCGTCTGGCAATCTTGCCAGATTCAGGGCTCGATTTTGAAGCATGCGCAACAACTGCGCCAGCGCTGTTTCGACACTCATGCGTTTAGCTCCGCACCGGTCGGGCGTCTCGGCACATAGATGGCCGGGTCGTCGATCAGGGGGCGGCTCTCGCCCCGGTCCAGGAAGGCTGCGCCATAGCCGTTAATATATCGTTGATCGCTAATATAGGTGCGCGTGAAGGGGAACTGGCCAGTAGTGAAGGGCTAAACCTGCGCGGGTGATCTCGCTCACAGTTCAATGCTGCGTTTTGTATAATTTGTATGCGAAAGGGGGTGTCACATCGCCTTCTTGATCAGGAGGGATGACGATGCCTCTATCGACCGACCTGCACGACAAGAACCTCGCGTTTCAATGCCGGTACTGTTCTGAAACGATCGTCAGGAAGGGCTCCTGGATCAAGAGCGTCAGAACTTTCAGGTGCGATGCTTGCCAAACCCAAGTCCGCATGACCTACGGGAACAAGGCGGCAATCTTCGAACGGCACCGGCACTTGGCCGTGAAGAGCTCCGAGTAAGCGATCACGATGCAACGTGACGCGGCCCGAATCCGAAGCGTCCGTAGTGCAACTCGAATCGAGTTGTGGATCCTGAGAAAACTTCTTGGCTGGGGTTCTTGGAAGCTTTTCGAACTTTCTGCCTCGAACTCCCAGCCGGAATTGCGAGCGCGTTGTGGAAGAGGTCCGAATATCGGGACGACCTGTGGCATAGCTTGATCCCAGCGCCCGTTCGCTCGCCACCGGGGGGGCAATTCAGGAGAGCGCTACCGTCTTTCCCCACTCGCCGTGGGTGGGAAACAAGGACGGAATCCTGGCTTCAGATCAAAAGGAACACGCAACGCCAAAGAATGCGATTTGCCTCTGGTACGACAAGACGCGGAGGCTGCGGCCCGCTTCTACGTCGAGACCTGTCCCGATAGCGCAATGGATGCCGTTCACCGTGCACGGTCGCCACCGCGACAAAGTGATCCGCTGAACTTCGGGTCTTCCGCCTGCAGCGCTGCCATGCTTGATTAGAGTAAGCTAGCGCCAAACTATAGAGTAGCCACGTGATACCAATCTACATTGGGTATGATCCACGCGAAGCCCGAGTTCTAGACGTAGCGCGATGGAGCGCCTATCGGCGGACAAGCACGCCGTTGCAGATACTACCACTCGTGCTCAAAGACCTTGAAACTCAAGGAATCATGAAGCGACCGATGGTGGTGCGTGATGGTAAGCTCTGGTGCCCGATTTCCGAGGCACCGATGGCGACCGAGTTTGCCATATCCCGCTTTGCCGTTCCGTTTATGAGGCAAGGCGGCTGGGCCATGTTCTGCGATTGTGACGTCCTGTTTCTGAAGGATCCAGCCAAGCTGCTCGACCTAGTCGATCCTTCCTATGCGATTATGGCGGTTAAGCACCAGCAACGGGAATCCGAAGCGGTCAAGATGGACGGACAAACGCAGACGTTCTATCGCCGCAAAAACTGGTCGTCGGTCGTTCTGTGGAATCTAGATCATCCCTCCAACAAACGGCTGACCAACGAGATGCTCAATACGTGGCCTGGACGTGACCTTCACGCCTTCAAATGGCTTGAGGACCATGAGATCGGGGAATTGCCTTTGTCATGGAACTACCTCGTAGGGGCTTCGGCTTCGGAACTCGACCCCGCCGATGTCTCGCTGGCGCACTACACGCTCGGCGGTCCTTGGTTTTCGGGCTGGTCCGGCGCCACGCAATGGGACGAATTGTGGCGCCGAGAAGAGAGCATACTAAGCGCCTTTGAGGAACATGCGGTTCAGATTCCCGCATGAAAACGCCGCTTTTGAAGCTCTTGCCAACCTTCTCAGAGCCAGTTCTTCGCTTGCCCAGGGTCACGGGTCCCGCCTTGGTGATGGGGTCGGCGCCGAATTTTCGCGTCCCGGAGGGACATGATGCCGATTGGGCACTTGTGACCGTCAATGCTTCCCAGCTTTTGGCGGAAACCTTCGGCCTACCCGTTCCTGATATCGCCCTCATCCGCCGCGGCATTTTAGTCGGCGAGGGCGAGCAGGATCTTTACAAGCGTGATTTGTTAAAAGGACGGCAGGCAAAACATCTGATCATCCCGGTTTGGCCGGACTTTGAGGACAAGCTGAAAGCTGGTTGTCGCACCTTCAATTATCGTTTTGACACGTTGCAGGCGCTCACCAAATGGCAGCTTGCCAACGTCGTCTGGCGGCTTAGCGGCAAATATCATGTGTCCCGCGGCTGGCACCGGAAAATCTCCACCGGAGCCTTCGCGATCATGCTGGCGCGTTTCGCCGGTTTCGCTCCTGTTGTAGTCAGCGGGTTTTCCCTGTCCCAGGCCGGGCATGGATACGACACCCGAAATGCCTTTCGATATCATGCCGACGAAGACGCGGATTTGCTTCGACGGGTGGTGAGAAGAGGCGAGCCAATCTACGCAGAGGATAGAGACTTCGCGGCAGAAACTGGATTGCCCTTGTGGCAGGGACAGATGCCATGACGACCACAGCAGCAGGCCGATGGCGAATGGCGCAGATACTCGAGCCAGTACGGCGTTGCTTAGCATTTTCCAAAAGCGCGTAACGATGGTGAGGCCAACCGGCGACAGCGGCCAAGGACTTGAGGTTTCACCCGCCCTTCATCGCACTGCCAAACCTTTTAAATCGGCCGCCAAACGCAACTGGATGTTCAGGGCTTGGGCATCGCCGACGACTGATGAGTCGTTGACAGCAAGGGCACATACAGAAAGCTCAGGCTCCTCGCCATGGTTGCGGTAATGTGATCGGCATCCTTATAGATCGGCAAGCCGTTTCGAACTGCATCGCAATGCCCATTGCTGCAGATCGCTTGAAGCGGATCGACAATGGCTGCACCGTATTTTTCGGCCAGGCGCGCCAAAATCGCACGCGAAAGCGCCTGCCGCTTTTCGACATAATCCCATGGAGCGGCCACATCGGTGGAATGTCCTGCTACCATCGCCTTGGCGACCGCCTCCGGCATATAATGTCCCATCTCCGGGACATCCATGACCAAAACAACCTTGGTGCCTTGTTGCGTCAACTCCCCCATCAGGTGGTCGAGCGTTTCGACAACCGAGGCAGATCTGTCTTCAAGCGGTGGCGGCACCGACGGGTCGAAATAAACACCCTCGTTCGGCAGTTCGGCATCGTGCACGTATTTGGGCCAGTAGGCGAGCAGGAAGACGAGCGGAATGTGCCTGGATGCAATCAGATCGCGCACTGCTCCATTGAAGTCGCCGCACCGTTTGGTATCGCCACGCGGCGTGAGCTGAACGCCTGGCAAAGGCGGACATGAAGAATGTCCGGCAAAGAGACCAGTAACGCCGGTTTGCGTGGCGGCTGCATCAATGGCCGGAGCCATTGCGCCGGAGTGGGAGTCTCCCCACACGAGGAAAGCGGGATTGTTCGAACCTTCGATGCCGAGCGGGCACAGCTTGCCCATGCGTATGTCGGCCGGGGTCGGTCCCGTTGTATCGGAATCGGCGAAACAGGGCGGAACGCTGAACCGGCTTTCATCGTAGGTCGCGGCGTAGACGTTGCGAGCATCAACAGGAAGACGGGATGGAGCGCCCTGGTCGTGGATCACATGACTTCCAAAGCTGATGGCTACCGCAATCATAAAGACCGCTCCGGCAAACAGCGAACGCTGGCCGATCCAGCCATTGCGACCGCGGAAGGGCTGTTCGATAAACCGCCACGAAAAAGTGGCGATGGCGAGCGACGTCAGGACGATCAAGCTGCCGTCAAGCAAGGATAGTTCACGGCCGGCCATCTCCCGGATGAACACGATGACGGGCCAATGCCAGAGATAAAGCGAGTAGGAGATCAAGCCTATGAATACAACCGGCTTCGATCGGAGGAATTGGCTGACCGGCCCTTGCTCGTCGTGTGCATATATCACCAGCGCGGCGCCAACGGAGGGCAGCAGGGCCGTCGGGCCGGGAAAGAGGGTGCGATCATTAAATCCGAACATGGCTAAGGCGATCAGCAAAATGCCGCCGGCTGCCAAGCCTCCCCGCATGGTCGACCGCTTCGGCGTCGGTATCGCGTCGAAGGCAATCAGCGCGCCAACCAGCAGTTCCCAGGCGCGAAACTGCAGCAGATAGAACGCCGCGACCGGCGAACGGAAGACCATCCATGCGCTCGCCACAAAGGAGACGATCAGCAACCCGATCAGGATGGGCACCGTGTGTCGCCGCGCGAACCGGTTGATTGCGACCAGCAGCAGCGGAAACAGAATGTAGAACTGTTCCTCGACCGCAAGCGACCATGTGTGCACCAGCGGCTTCATCTGCGCACCAATGTCGAAATAGCCGCTTTCCTTCTCGAACTGGATATTCGATGTGAACAATGCTGCGGCCTTCAGGCTGCGGGCGAAGTATTCCAGTTCGGCGGGCATCAGGAGGAACCATGCGGCAATGGACGAGGCCGCCAGAACTGCAAAGAGCGCCGGAAAGATCCGCCTGATGCGACGCTCGTAAAAACGCAGCAAGCTGAAACCGCCGCGAGTGATTTCCTCCGAAATCAGCGATGCCATGAGAAAGCCAGAGATGACGAAGAACACGTCGACGCCAACGAAGCCGCCACCGAAACCTGGAATGCCGGTATGGTACAGCAACACCGGAACGACCGCCAAGGCACGCAGCCCGTCAATATCCGCACGATAAGTAAGCCCCGCTTGTCCATGCCCGTGAATTGAAGCCTGGGCGAATGGACGCCTGAGAACGAGATTCAAACGTTATTCTCCGAAATATTGCCGGTGGCAGGCGTTTATTAGCCCAGTATGGCTTCAGGATGACTGATCTCGACCTTCTGACGAAAGGCGAGGCCACTCCGCGAGAATGCCGTGCGTTCAGCTACGACATTTCCGATGCAGGCCCATCAATCGGCCCCACGTGCGAGAGAAAGCAACCGAGTTCATCTTAGTTGCGCAACCGAATATCATGGATTCTTCCTCTGCCTCCAGCGTTTTCACAAGCTCGGCGCGATGACTGAGCAAGCCGTGCTGCAGGTTGATGCCTGCCAGCGGTGCGAGAAGCTGGCGCATGTAGGTTGCGCGCACCGACAAGGCCACCACAGCTGCCCGAAACTCAGGCGTGATGGGCCTTCGCCGTCGAGCGGCACAGCGAGGGCGCAGGAATCATATATGGAGGACGGCCTGCGGCTCCTGGAACTGGCCCGTGATGCCAGCCAACCATCTGCGATACAGGCCGCAAAACGAGAAAAAACGGCTCCTGAATTAGTGCTGTCGAACTGCGAATGGGATCGCGGCGAAGTGAGCGCAAACTTCAGGCAGCCTTTTGACTTACTTGCAGAATCAGCGGCGGCAGCGGTGTCGAGCGATGCCGCCAGGGCGAATTGTCCACAGGGCATCCAGTTTGGCTGGGGAACCTGGATTCGAACCAGGACTAACGGAGTCAGAGTCCGTGGGTCTACCGTTAACCTATTCCCCAGCAGGCGCGTTCTGGTCACGCGCGAAGCGGGCGGCTGTGCGCCGCGAGCGCTGCCTTGTAGCCGCCATCAAAAAATAGTCAAGCCCGCGGCTGAGTTCAATCGCAGCCTTTTTGACCGGGCTCCGCCGCGGGGCAGGCGCGGAAGCCTCAGCTCCCGCCGCGGCTGTATTGCGAGTGTTCGAAGAACAGCACCACGCAAAGCCCGATCGCGAGCGGAATGACGAGATAAAACAGGCGGAACACCAGCAGCGCGGCGAGCACGCCCACCGGGTCCATGTCCGATAGGCCGGTGAGGAAGACGACCTCGAACACGCCAAGCGCGCCCGGCGCATGAGACAAGAGCCCGATCGAGAACGACACCATGAACACGCCGAGCACGACGAAATAGCCGGGATTGCCGGCCTCGGGCAGGGCAAAATAGATGATCGCGGCGGCGGCCAGCAGTTCGACCGGGCCGATCAGCAACTGCCGCGCTACGATCGGCAGTGCAGGATAGTGCAGCTGGAAGCTGCCGATCTTCAGCGGCCTGAGCCGCAGCCAGCTGCCGAAGGCATAGGCGCCGACGAGGATAAGCATGGCGAGCCCCGCGGCCAACGCCGCGCCATGATGCGGCGCGCCCGTGAAACGATCGATGATCTGGGGTTCCAGCAAAAGCACGAGGCCGCCGAGGAAAACGCTGGACAGGATGAAGGTGAACCAGCAGATCGCCACCAGCACGCCGATCTCCTGGCCGGTCAGCCCCCGCGTGGCATAGGCACGGTAACGGATCACCGCGCCCGAAAACACCGAGCCGCCGATATTGTGCGACACCGCGTAGGTGGTGAAGGAACACAGCGTGACGAAGAGCCACGATACGCGTCTGCCGATATGTAGCAGCGCGATGTGGTCGTAGCCGGCGAGCGAGGCATAGGCGACGACAGCGCTCAGCGCCGCGAGAAACCAGTCGCGCGGCGGGATGGCGGCGATGCCGGTCCAGACATCGTTGAGCGAGATGCCGCGCAGTTCATGAATGAGCAGCCACAGCGAGAACGCCACCGCCGCGATGCCTATGACCGGCCAGAAATAACGCCTCCAATTCATGGCGTCGTCATCATGCGTTGCAGCTCATTCGTCCGGATTGGCCCATTTCGCCCGCATATCGTCGTTTCAGACATGCCTGATCGAAGCCGGCTATTCAACCTGCATGACATTGCCCCGACGTGACGTTGGCAAAATGTGACGCCAGCGAAATTCGGCCATGCGCTCTTGGTGATTGCTAAACGCACTGGTACTCTGTTGCCAACTTGAAACAAATCGAGGTGCCTGCTGCGTCCGTTCCCGGTTCGCGCGGCGCCGAAAGGAACCAAAGTGCAAGACCACGATACCGGCGCGGGCGCGTCGGCAGTGGGCATGTCCGGGGCATCGCCGACGGAAACGGCAGGCGCGCCCGCGGGGCGTTTCAGCCGCCACGCGGGCGCGCATCAAAGACATGCCGACCAAAGACAAACTGGCGCGAGCCGGACCGACCATCAAGGCGAGCAGCAAAGGGGCAAGACGCGCAAGCGCCGCAAGCGCAAGCGCGGTCGCAAGGTGTTTGCGCGCGACGAGAACGGCGCCGTGCCGCCTTCCGCGCCTGCCGCCATCTCCGTAACCCAATCTCAGACCGCAGCGCCGCAGAGCGAGCCAAGGCCGCCCCTCCAGGCGCCGCCGCGTCTGCCGCAGCAGGAACTGCCGGTGTTCGCCGCGCTCGATCTCGGCACCAACAATTGTCGGCTGCTGGTCGCGGTGCCCGGCCGTCACGGCCAGTTCCGCGTCATCGACGCTTTCTCGCGCATCGTCAGGCTGGGCGAGGGGCTGACGGCCAGCGGCCGGCTCAGCCAGGCCGCGATGGATCGTGCCGTCGAAGCGCTGAAGATCTGCGGCGAGAAGCTGCGCAACCGCAAGATCAGGAAAGCCAGGCTGATCGCCACCGAAGCCTGCCGTTCCGCCGCCAACGGTGTCGAATTCCTCGAACGGGTCGAGCGCGAAGCCGGGCTGAAGCTGGAGATCATCGACCGCCAGACCGAGGCCCGCCTTGCCGTTTCCGGCTGCGGGTCCCTGGTCGAGCGCGACACGCAAGGCGTCGTGCTGTTCGACATTGGCGGCGGCTCGTCGGAAATCGCGCTGATCGACCTGACGGGACGTCGCTCCTCGCGGCTTGCCAACCACATCGTGTCGTGGACCTCACTTCCCGTCGGCGTGGTGTCGCTCGCCGAGCGCTTCGGCGGCCGCACGGTGACGCGCGAGACCTTTGCCGCCATGGTCGACGATGTGGCTATGCGCCTGAAAGTCTTCGACGGGCGCGACCGGCTCGCGCATGTGCTGGCCAGCCCCAACTTCCACCTGCTCGGCACCTCCGGCACGGTGACGACGCTGGCCGGCGTGCATCTCGATCTCGAGCGCTACGACCGCCGCCGCGTCGACGGGCTGTGGATGAACCGCGACAGCGTCGATCGCATGATCGAGAGGCTGATCGGCTGGGATTTCCAGCAGCGTTGCGCCAACCCTTGCATCGGCGCCGACCGCGCCGACCTCGTGCTCGCCGGCTGCGCCATCCTGGAAGCGATCCGCGGTGTTTGGCCGTCCGAGCGGCTGCGTGTCGCCGACCGCGGCCTGCGCGAGGGGATATTGAGCGAACTGATGGCCGATGATGGCGTCTGGCGCAACGACGGGCGCCGCGCATGATCCCAAAAAGTGGAAGCCGGTTTTTGGAAAAGATCATGCCCAGAAGAGAACGTCGATGACACGAAAGCCGGAAAAACCGGGTCCACGGAGCATTCGCGTTCTCAAGACCAGGATCAAGAAGAAGAGCGGCTTGAAGGAATCCTCGCGCCGCTGGCTCGAGCGGCACATGAACGATCCCTATGTTCAGCGCTCCAAGGCCGACGGCTACCGCTCCCGCGCCGCCTACAAGCTGATCGAGATCGACGACAAGCACCATCTCCTGAAGCCGGGCATGAAGGTCATCGACCTCGGTGCGGCCCCCGGCGGTTGGTGCCAGGTGGCGGCCGCGCGGACGAAGTCCACGGCGGAGCATCCGCATGTCGTCGGCATCGACTATCTGGAAATGGATGCCGTTCCGGGCGCGCCCGTGCTGCTGATGGATTTCCTCGACCCCGAGGCGCCGCGGAAACTTGCCGAGGCGCTCGGCGGCCAGCCCGACGTCGTGCTGTCCGATATGGCCGCGCCTACGACCGGGCACCGCCGCACCGATCATCTGCGCACCATGCATCTGTGCGAAGTCGCGGCCGATTTCGCGCTGCACGTCCTGAAGCCCGGCGGCCATTTCCTCGCCAAGACATTTCAGGGCGGCGCCGAGAACGAGCTGCTTTCGCGCCTGAAGCAGAACTTCCGCTCGGTCCATCACGTCAAACCCCCGGCCTCGCGCGATGAGTCGGTGGAACTGTACCTGCTGGCGAAGGAGTTTAAAGGGTAGCCTTTCCCTTCTCCCCTTGTGGGAGAAGGTGTCGCCGAAGGCGACGGATGAGGGGTGTTCCAGGGAATGCCAGCGTCTCACTGCGCTGGAACACCCCTCATCCGTCTCGGCGCTACGCGCCGATCCACCTTCTCCCACAAGGGGCTAGCGTGCGCACACATTTGCTTTGGGGGTTGGTTAGTTGGGATTTGCAAGAGCGAAGCCCTCGGCGATGGCGTGGAAACGTTTGAGGCCGTTGGAGAAGGTGACCGGGCCTGGCGGGCGCTCC